>DGIN01000074.1:12500-29361 GCA_002387325.1 Bacteroidales bacterium UBA4621
CGTCTTTTCTACGTAATGGGTATATGATGTCGGATTGTTGCATAAACTGTATATAAAGAACCGATGCTTTTCAGGGCAACGACATCAAAATAGTACCATCACCGGTAGAAAATAGGGTCTATGGTCATCAAAATGGCGTCCAAGTGCCGGCAAAAAGACATAATGAAACGTATCTGTAGTTGTTCGGTTAAGCCGATAAGGTCGCGGGATGATAAGGAGTTTTTTGCGATGCGGGATGATAAGGAGTTCTGCTCAAGCCACAGGCTTTCGCTTCGCTACGGCACTCAGTGCCACGCACCAGCTTTACGCTTCACGTCTCCATAAGACACAGATAACGACGCGGGACGCGTCGTCTCCACAAACGAAGCATAGTCATAGGGTTTGTGCCAAACCGACCGCGGACGGGGGCATCTGCGTCCCCGTAATGGTGTCTGCGGTTCCTGTATAGCGTCCGTGTCTGCGTAATGGTGTCTGCGGACGCTTTCACCGGCAGTAATCTTGGTATTGGAATGTGTGTGGGAGGTGAAGCGTGATGTGCTTGTCGGAGGTTCTATGCAGGAGATATTTTTTTGTTGTTGCATTGATGTTTTTATATGAACGTTGTACAATTCGACTATTTTACGTATCTTTGCAGGCTGTTTGTTTCTATGACAGTATTTGGAGAAAAGTAGATATGGATTTTTTAGACCAACTGAATGAGTCGCAGCGTGCGGCGGTGGAGTATATAGACGGGCCGGAGTTAGTGATTGCCGGTGCGGGTTCGGGCAAGACGCGGGTTTTGACCTACAAAATCGCCTATCTTCTGCAGAGTGGGGTAAGGGCGAGCCATATCCTTGCACTGACCTTTACCAACAAAGCCGCCCGTGAGATGAAAGATCGTATTGCCCGCTTGGTACCCTCTGCCGATGCACGTTATCTATGGATGGGTACGTTTCACTCGGTGTGTGCGCGTCTTTTGCGCACCGAGTCGGAACGGTTGGGCTTTACACGCGAATTCTCCATTTATGACACAGCCGATTCCAAATCGCTGCTCAAGCAGATATTCAAAGAGCAACAGTTGGACGAGAAAATATACAAGGTGGGCAATGTGATCGGGCGTATTTCAATGGCAAAAAATATGCTTGTTTCTCCCGATGAATACGCGCATAACCACGATTTTTACAAAGCCGATTCCGAGTTGCGTATGTACAAGATGGCGGATGTATATCAAGCGTACCAAGTGCGGTTGAAAGCCGCCAATGCGATGGATTTTGACGATCTGCTGGTGAATATGAACCGCCTGTTGGAAACCGATGCGGAGGTGCGTGATAAGTATCAGCAGGCGTTCCAATATGTGTTGGTGGACGAGTATCAGGACACCAACTATGTGCAGTATCTGTTGGTAAAACACCTTGCAGAACCGCAGAACCGCATTTGCGTGGTGGGCGACGATGCACAGTCTATCTATTCGTTCCGCGGGGCGGATATACGCAACATACTCGGTTTCCAGCGTGATTATCAGCACGCACATCTGTACAAATTGGAGCGCAACTACCGCTCCACGCAGACTATTGTCAATGCTGCCAACTCGCTCATTCACCACAACGAGCACCAGATACCCAAAGAAGTGTATTCGGAGAAAGAGGCGGGTCAGCGGATAGACCTCAATGCCTATATGTCCGACCGCGATGAGGGCGAGGCCGTAACCAAAGCCATCAGCAAAGACCATACGCTCTTCCATCGCGACTACAACGATATGGCTATCCTCTACCGCACCAATGCGCAGTCGCGTGCGTTTGAGAACGAACTGCGCAAACGCAATATCCCCTACCGTATCTATGGCGGCACATCCTTCTATCAGCGCAAGGAGATCAAAGATGCCATCGCCTATTTCCGTCTGGCTGTCAATCCGCTGGACAACGAGGCGCTGATGCGGGTCATCAATTTTCCCGCACGGGGCATTGGCGATACCACGCTGCGTAAGGTGACCGATACGGCGGTTATGCACGGTATCAGTATGCTGGATGTGGCGGCGCACCCGATGGAGTGCTCGCTGCCGGTGCAAGGCGCAACGGCAAAGAAACTGATTCTTTTTTCCGATCTGATGGAACGCTTGCGCGAGGCGGCGGAGACCAAGGATGCCTACGAGTTCGCCGAGATGGCACTCGGGCAGTCGGGGGTGCGCACCGCCGCTATGCTCGACCGCACGCCCGAGGGTATCGACCGTGCGGAGAACCTGCAGGAGTTGCTCAATGGTATTCACGAGTTTGTCGATAAACGTACCGAGGAGGGCGTTTCGTTTACACCGATTACCGATTTTCTCGCCGAGGTGTCGCTGCTGACCGACCAGGACGTGAACCTTGCAGACCAAACATCACGTGTTACGCTGATGACCATCCATGCCGCCAAGGGGCTGGAGTTCCCGATTGTATACATAGTGGGTATGGAGGAGAACCTGTTTCCCTCGCAATACTGCGTCAAGCCGAGCGAGATAGAGGAGGAGCGGCGGTTGCTCTATGTAGCAATCACTCGTGCTATGGAACAATGCCACCTGTCGTATGCACGGCAGCGTTTCCGCAACGGACAAGTGGCGTTTACTTCACCGTCCCGTTTTCTCAACGACATCGACCGGCACTATCTTGAGGTGGTCGCCCCGCAAGCGGCGCAACCGCAATACGAACGCCCGCGATGGGAGCGCAATACATGGTCAGATGACAACTATACCAAACCCGCTTTCTCCAAGCCGCTCAAACCGGTAACAACCGCAATGAAATCAAGCGATATAGATACTGCGGCTTTCCCCGCCGGATGCCGTGTCTTCCATCGGGTCTTCGGGGAGGGGACGGTGCAGCGGGTCTATAATGAGAACGACAATGACAAGATAGATATTCTTTTCGATACCAAGGGGCAGAAAACCCTGCTGCTCACGTATGCGAAGTTGGAAAAGAGGTAGGAACATATAACTAACCACGAATTAACCATATACTCCAAGTCGGTTACAGGAAATCCGGTAATTATAAGAATGAAACGATCGAGCCTCATAGCGTGTTTTCTGTGTGTGGTATTTGCCCGTGCAAGTGCCGTCCCCGCACGCTTGGACTCGTTGATGCTACGGGTGGAGAATGGCGATACGGTTTATCTCGCATATCTCCACGACGTGTATGTCTATCCCCCGCTGAAGTTCAAGAACAAACGGCAGGAACGCTTCTACTGGCGCACCGTGCGTGATGTCAAGAAAACGCTGCCTTATGCCAAGATGATCAGCAAGGATATGGAGTTTGCCGATGAGGAACTGGCAAAGATACAAGACCCCAAGGAGCGCAAACGCTGGTGGAAAAAATACGAGAAATACCTATTCCTGAAGTACGAAAAGGATTTTCGCGGAATGTATGCCTCGCAGGGGCAGATGCTGATGAAACTGATGGACCGCGAGAGCGACCGCACCAGTTACGAACTCATACGCCAATACCGCGGCAAGGCGAGTGCCAACTGGTGGCAGTTCGTGGCCAAACTGTTCAAAAACGACTTGAAAGAAGGGTACGATGCGCAGGACAAAGACAAGATTGTTGAGCGTGTCATCAATCTGGTTGAGGCGGGACAGTTGTAAAAGATTTAGGATTAAAAATATTATTTCTTTTGTGTGTTTGAGTAAAATATAGTAATTTTGCGGCAGCAAGTTGCATTAAATGAAATTTTTAAGGTAACGTGCTAATACATTTTTTATAAAAGGCGTTTATTGACGCTTGTTTTGGTATCCTGAAATCTGGAAAATTTCGTACACCCAAGACAAGATTGCAATAAATGTCCATTGGTGTGTATGAATGTACTATAACTTCTTATGAAGGAATGGTATCTTGTACATATCGGGCGTGGACAATTGTTGTTTATTCTTGTGTACAAGGTATTTCCAGAACCTCAGGATAAAGAATAAGCAGAGATAGTGGCTCCACGCTTTTTGTTTATTCTGATTTGTGGGAACAGGAGCCTCCCTACCTAAAAACAAATGTATTATGAGAACACATTCTGTTCTGTATGGCACACTGATTTTGTGTGCTGGTATGTTGGCTTCTTGTGTAACAACCTACAAGTATGTACAAATCTGTACGGCTAAATCGATTGACAATGCAACAACCGCTCAAAGCACTGAAGAGGGTTTGCTGTATGAGAATGAAGATTGTACCGTGAAATATAATCTTTGGAGCAATGGCGGTGATGCCGGTTTTGTATTTTATAACAAGACGAACAAAGTAATTCATATCAACCTAAGTCAAACATTCTTAATGAAAAACGGAGTAGCGTATGATTATTATACCCCGCAAACAATCACCAAAACAAGCAGTAGTAGCGTAGGTGTTGCTACATCGGCAACCTATGCGAAGTCGTATTCCGCAGCGGAGCATACTGCTGCAGGCGCGAAAGTAGGTGCTACAGCCACGAATGGTAGTGTTGCCGTTGGTGCAAGTAAATCTGCTGCTGTTGGTGCATCGTGGGGTGCTGCTATATTTGGAAGCCTGACCGTAACCAATACGGCAAGTTATGGTGCAGCAACCAGTGTTGCAACCACAGAACAACCGATTTTGTCTATTCCTCCGAAATCCTCAAAAGTAGTATCAGGTTATGCTATTTCAAAAGGTTTGATACTCGATTGCGACTTGAATAAATATCCTGCTAATTCTTCTAAATTAACATTCAATGAAGAGAATTCACCTTTGGCATTTGCCAACTATATCACCTATTCTGTCGGAGAACAGCAAGAAAATAAAGTCATCGAAAACAAGTTCTACATTGCAGAAGTTGCCAATTATGCAGAACCTTATATTCTAAAATATACAGAGCGGGCAAAAACGTGCGAAAATGTTTTGTCGCCGGAAGAAAAACAGCAGCAAAAATATGCACCACAGATATATGACGCATATATCAATGTAACAGGTGAAAACAATTTCTATACCACATATTCCGTTGATAGCAAAACCAGATTATATATCAGACCTAAAGGTGAGAAACGGTATTCTTGGAATAATTACTATGAAGGCTATTTGGAATATTAACCATTAGTACCGAAAATGTAGTATAAAAATATAAAAAGAAAGCGTAAGTCTTGGGTTTGCGCTTTCTTTTTCATTACGATAGCACTAGCAACGATTATTTGCTGGGATGTAGATATGTTCTCGTTAGCAATGTAAAGACTTCCGGCGCGGCACGTGTTGTGCTGCCGGATAAGGTTTTGATGGTCTTGTTTTTATACTTCTCGTTATCCTTCTCGTTATCCTTTCACTCATTATTTCTTCAATGTTTCTTGCCGCTTTGCGGCAAAGAAACATTGGGTAAACAGAAATTCTCAATCTGGTTGAGGCGGGACAGTTGTGAGATAGGCGTCCTGCTCTTGTATCAGCACCTTAAATTTGCGTATCTGTATCCAGAGCATTATCGCCGCAGTGATGGCTGACAGGGTGTCGCTAACCGGCATACTCCACCATACACCGAGCAGCGGATCGTTGGTAAACAGCAGCGGCATCAGCAGCGTCAGCGGAATCAGATACAGCACCTGGCGTGTCAGGCTCAGGAAGATCGCCTTGCCCGCCATACCGATACTGGTAAACAGGTTGCCTGCCACCATCTGAAATCCGACAACCAGCATCGAGCAGCAGATAATCCGCATAGGCGTTACCGACTGCGCAATCAGTGCGTGGTCGTGGGTAAAGACCCGCACTACCAACTCGGGGCAGAACTCCCCCAACATAAAGACAATACCGGTGGTAACCGTAGCGCAGACAGCCGTCAGTTTGAATGTACGGAGCATACGGTGATATTGTTTCGCACCGTAATTGAATCCCACAATAGGCTGCATCCCTTGGTTCAATCCCATCACAATCATCGCAAACACAAACACCACGCGGTTGATAACCCCATACGTAGCAATCGCCATATCCCCGCCGTAACGCTTGAGTTGGTTGTTGATGATAATCACCACAAAGCAACTCGCTAAATTCGTAAGGAACGGCGATAGACCCACCGACAACGCTTGCAGCGTAATCTGCTTGTCCAGTTTCCATATATGGCGGTGGAAATGGATCAGTTCTTTCGGGTTGCAGAATATCGTAAACTGCCAAACCACGGCTATTGCCTGCGAGATGACCGTCGCCAAAGCCGCCCCGCGCACTCCCATATCTAATAGGAAAATAAAGATAGGATCGAGTATGATGTTCACCGTAACGGCGATAATCGTCGAGGTCATCGCTATCTTCGGGTGCCCCATTGAGCGTAATATATTGTTCAATCCGTAGTACACGTGGGTGAGGATATTGCCCCATAGGATAATCTCCATATACTGCCGTGCGTACTCCAGCGTGTCATCGCTTGCTCCGAAAGCACGCAGAATGGGCTCTAGCCACAACAGACCGACCACCATAATGAGTGCGCCCAGTATCAGGTTGAGTACCAGCACATTGCCCAATACTTTATTTGCTGACTCGTAGTCTTTTTCGCCTAATTTGATAGCCAGTACCGTGCTGGCTCCTACACCCACCAAACTGCCGAAAGCGGCGCATATATCCATAAATGGTTTCGCCACCGTCAGCGCAGACAATGCCAGCGAACCGCAGCCATGCCCTATATAAATTGTGTCCACTATATTGTATAGTGAACTTGCCGTCATCGCTATGATGGCGGGCAATGCGAACCGCATCAGCAGTTTGCCGATCGGTTCCGTGCCAAGAGCCGTAGTATTGTTAACAGCCATTAGATCTTCCGTGCAATCTCATCGAATATCTTTGCAGCAGGATGCCCCTCTTGCATAGCGATCGGCTCACCGTCATCGCCCGCTTCGCGGATACTCTGCACCAGTGGAATCTGTCCGAGCAAGGGAACCCCGAGTTCCTCCGCTAGGTTCTTTCCCCCGTCCCGTCCGAAGATGTAATACCGGTTGTTCGGCAGTTCGGCAGGCGTAAACCACGCCATATTCTCTATGATGCCCAATACCGGCACATTGATTTTCTCGTTCCGGAACATATCCACGCCTTTGCGTGCGTCCACTAATGCCACCGGTTGCGGTGTCGTTACCACTATCGCCCCTGTCAGATGAAGCAGCGAAACCAAGGTCAGGTGTATGTCCGATGTCCCGGGCGGCAGGTCTATGAGAAAATAGTCCAACTCGCCCCAGTGTGCATCTTCTATCAGTTGCTTGAGTGCGTTGCTTGCCATACCACCGCGCCATACCACCGCCGAATTAGGGTCAACAAAGAACCCTATCGACAGCATCTTCACCCCGTACTGCTCTATCGGTTCGATGAGCGTGCGCCCCCCCTCTTCCACCGAAACGGGACGGCAGTCCTCGGTATGGAACATCTTCGGCATACTCGGCCCGTGAATGTCCGCGTCAAGCAGCCCCACACGCTTACCCTGCCGCGCCAGCGCAATAGCCAGGTTGGCGGTAACCGTTGATTTGCCCACACCGCCTTTCCCGCTGTGAATGGCGATGATCTTCTTCGCTTTCAAAGGTGATTTCTCCTCCTGCGGCGACAGGTTCTGTTTGCGGAATTTCGTATGGATATGTACGGCGGCATTGGCGTCCGCGTATGTCTGTATCGCCACCTCCGCAGCCTTCACCACCGATTTTATAAACGGGTCGTTGTCCTTCTCGAAGATAAGCGAGAAACTCACCTCCGGCCCGCTGATGCGGATGTCGTCCTCGAGCATACCGCTCTCTATCAGGTCTTTGCCCGTCCCCGGATAGCGCACATGGCGCAAAGCGTCTATTATTTGTTGTGGATACATATCGCAACGCGGCACATACTATGCCGCAAGATAAATCAATTCAATATACATATAATTGCCTTACTTTTCCGCCGTAGGCGAATAAGATTTATGGCAATTTATGGATGTAAAACAAAAGATTTTCTTGGATTTCTTACCGCTTTGCGGCAAAGGAACAAACGCCCACGGTTCTATCCAACTCCTTAGAATCTGTAGCGTACTGAAGCCACCAATGCCCAGTCGAAGAACGACAGGTGATAGTTGTCATTGAACGCCACGCCGTAACCGGGACGGAAATCCAGCGACAAGTCCACCGGCGCATCAAACACTATCTCTGCACCCGCAATGGCGTTCAATCCGAACTTGCCCAATATGGGCGAATTATTTACATAATTCCCTACGCGCATAGAGTACAATTCGCTGCACAGACCTAAACTCAAACCGCCGCCGGCATACCAGTCCACACGCCCTTCGTCGAACTCGCCGATGGTGTTCTGATATACCACATTCGGGTTGATTTCAAACGTGTACATACTCGTCTGCCAGGTATAATTGCCATCGCCCCAAATGGTAGACATCAGGCGCACACCCAAATCGCCTTGCAAAGCCAGATGCTCCACGCCGAGAACAAACCCTTTGTACGAAACGCCGTACATACTGCCCACCATTCCGCCGATACTGTTCTTCTTGTAGTCCTGTGCCGGCAATGCGAAAACACACAGACACAGCACTATGGAAAGAATATACTTTTTCATATAATTACAAATTACAAATTACCCTACGGCTGCCCCGTTCTTTACCGGTGCGGACACTGTCGTTACCACCAATTTGCCGTCTGCATCCACTGCCGACAATATCATTCCTTCCGATTCGATGCCCATCATCTTGCGCGGCGGGAAGTTGGCAATAAACAGCACCTGTTTGCCCACCAGCACTGACGGGTCGGGGTAACTCTGCGCAATGCCTGACAGTATCGTGCGCCCGCCCATACCATCGTCTATTCGGAACTGCAGCAACCGGTCGGATTTCTTTACGTTCCCGCACGCCAACACCGTACCTACACGTATATCCGCTTTGCCGAAGTCGTCTATGGTCGTGGCGGCTTTTATCTCCGTCGGACGCCAGTTCTTCAATGCCTCGGCCTGTGCTGCGGCTTCGTTCTCCGCTTTGATACGTGCCAGGCGGTTGAGTTGCGCCTGAATGGCTTCGTCCTCTATCTTCTCAAATAGCAGCGACACCTCGCCCAATGTGTGTCCGGCGGGCAACAGGTCAATCGACCCTAATTGTACCCACTCGGCGTGCTTTATATTCAGCATCTTGCGCAGTTTCGCCGACGAGAACGGCAGGAAAGGCTCGAACGCAATACTCAGGTTGGCGGCAATCTGCAACGCCACGTTCAGCACCGTCGCTGTACGCGCCATATCCGTCTTGGCGAGTTTCCACGGCTCCATATCCGCCAGATACTTGTTGCCGACACGTGCGAGGTTCATCGCCTCTTTCTGCGCATCGCGGAAACGGAAATTATTGAGCAACTCCTCCAACTGTCCTTTGATATTGCAAAAATCCGCTATCGTCTGACGGTCGTACTCGGTCAGTTCACCGGCTGCCGGCACCTTGCCGCCGAAGTACTTGCCGGTCAGCACCAACGCGCGGTTTACAAAGTTGCCGTATATCGCTACCAACTCGTTGTTGTTGCGGGCTTGGAAATCCGCCCACGTAAAGTCGTTGTCTTTCGTCTCCGGCGCATTGGCGGTCAGCACATAGCGCAACACGTCCTGTTTGCCCGGGAAATCGACAAGGTACTCGTTGAGCCATACCGCCCAGTTGCGCGAGGTCGAAATCTTGTCGCCCTCTAGGTTCAGAAACTCGTTGGCAGGCACGTTGTCGGGCAATATATACGACCCGTCCGCTTTCAGCATGGCGGGGAACACGATGCAGTGGAATACGATGTTGTCCTTGCCGATGAAGTGTATCAGCCTGGTGCTGTCGTCTTTCCACCATGTCTCCCATTTGCCGTATTTCTCAGGCTGGGCGTCGCATAGTTCCTTCGTGTTCGAGATGTAGCCGATCGGCGCGTCGAACCATACGTACAGCACCTTGCCTTCCGCCCCCTCTACGGGCACGGGGATACCCCAGTCCAAGTCGCGCGTTACGGCACGCGGCTTCAGTCCGCCGTCCAGCCACGACTTGCACTGCCCGTACACATTCGGACGCCACTCTTTGTGGTCTTCCAGTATCCATTTCTCGAGCCATTGCTGGTACTGGTCAAGCGGCAGATACCAGTGTGTCGTCTCTTTCTTCGTCAGCGGGTTGCCGTTTACGGCGTTGTACGGGTTGATCAGTTCGTCCGGCGATAGCGTCGCACCGCATTTCTCGCACTGGTCGCCGTAAGCCCCTTGCGCATGGCAGCGAGGGCACTCGCCGCGGATATTCCTATCGGTCAGAAACTCCTGCGTCTCGGGGTCGTAGAACTGCTCCGTCGTCTTTTGGATGAACTTCCCGTTGTCGTATAGTTTGCGGAAATAGTCCGACGCAAACCGCTGGTGTATCTTGCTCGTGGTGCGCGAATAGATGTCAAACGAGATACCGAACTGCTCGAATGAGGTCTTGATCAGGTTGTGGTACCGGTCCACTACCTCTTGCGTGGTGATCCCCTCCTTGCGGGCGCGGATCGTTACGGGCACACCATGCTCGTCGCTACCGCCCACAAACAGCACTTGCTCCCCGCGCAGACGCAGGTAGCGCACATAAATATCCGCAGGCACATATACGCCGGCCAAGTGGCCGATATGCACCGGTCCGTTGGCATACGGCAGGGCTGCGGTAACTAAAGTTCGTTCAAAAGCCATATCAGTTTAATTGCAGTTGGTTATGGTTTATGCTCAATGCTATTGCAAGTCTCTGCAAATACATTTCAAGCCTGCAAAGTTACTGCTTTTTTTTGATATACACAAATTGATGTTCCGTCCGCTATGGCAAACATATTTTATCGTATCCGTTCCCGCGATTGGGCGATGCCGTTGCAGCGGGATATGTCTGCGGAGGAGTATCAGTCATTTTTTTTCAGTCGTATATGTCATACAGGGGGGGGGCATTTTTCGTTTCGTGTTGATACAATGCTTATCTTTTCGTAACATTTCGGAAGATTTATTTCTGCATGATGGAATATGTAAGTAGGTGATTGTTAGCTTGTTGGTGGTATATGGCAGTATTTTGTGTTGTTGAGCATATTTTTGTTTCAAAAACAAAAGAAAGAAAAAAAGTAATTTTGCACCGGAATAAAATACCGCTTTGTTTATATCCAAACCAATTCTCAAATCACTCAGTCAACTCTTAACCCGAATGAAAAAAAACTGTTTCCTCTTTCTGTCGGCTGCCTTGCTCGCAGCAACTCTTTCTGCGCAAGCAGCGGTAATCCATGTTGCTCCCGGTGCTACCGGAAACGGCAAAGCATGGGATAACGCACTCGGTTCTGTCAAAACCGCCGTCAACAACGCCCAAAAAGGCGACACTGTCAAAGTGGCTGCCGGTGTATGGAACGAGCAAATCGTTGTCAAAGACGGTGTATCCGTCAAGGGCGGCTACGATGCCGCTACCGGCAAACGGGACATAGAGAAGAATCCGACCGTAATAGACGGGACGGGGCTCGGCACCTATATCCTTATCAAATATGACGTGGCTTGCACGACCCCTACTTATATAGACGGCATCACTTTCCGAAATGCGCAGCACGCACAATCGTACGGCTGCGGCTATTTGCGCAAGAATGTAATTGTGAATAATTGTGTCATCACGGAGTGTGCAGGCAGCAAAATCGGTGCTTTCTACAACGATGGCGGCACTATCAGCAACTGTGTCATCGAATTATGCTCCGCCGGCGATGATGCCACCGTGCGCAACAACGGAGGACTCATACAAAACACTGTATTCCGTGGCAACCAAGGCAAATTCGGTGCTGCCGTGTACAACGAAAACGGTGGCAGAATGGAAAACTGCCTGGTACACAACAACACCGCTTCGGTAACAGCGTGGCCTAACTCGGGCGGAGCGTACAACCCGACCGGCTCTATCATCAACTGCACCTTTGCCTGCAACTACGGCAGCCAGTATGCCGGTTTGCACAGCGACGGCGTATGTATCAACACCATCACGTGGAACAACCTGCCCGAAGAGGGTTTCGGCGACCCTGCTAACTATGTAGCCGACACCAGCCGCCTGTCAGGCAAGAACGCTTCGGACGACGGCTTCGCATATGCCTACTCCGCTATGAAACTCGACCGGCAGAATATGGCTGCCAAAGGACCGCAGTTCAAGGCACCGACACATTTTGTGGGCGTACCGGTCAGCGATGCGGACATCGCCGCTATGCGTGCTGCCGATTTTTCGCTGATGAGTACCTCCAAACTCATCGACCTCGGGCAGACAAAAGGCGCAACTGCCGTAGACATAGAGGGTACCGGGCGTCCGTTGGGCAAAGGTGTAGATGTAGGTGCTTACGAATACAACCCTTCCGCTCCGACCGTGAAAGTATCGGGTGTCGCCATCACGCTTGACACCCTCCGTATCGTAGAGGAGCAGCAGGCATGGCTTGCCGCTGTCATCACCCCGAAGAACGCTTCCGACAAGCAGATCACGTGGGCGTCAGCCGACAAGAAGATCGCCACCGTCAGCGACGAGGGGCAGGTCACCGGCATCAGCATAGGCAAGACCATCGTTACCGTAACCACCAAAGACGGCAACAAGAAAGCATCCTGTGTCGTAGTGGTGGACGCCAAACCGGTGGTCATCATTCATCATGAGGTACTCGCAGCAGACTCGCTCTACCCGATGGCAAACTATACTATCCCGTCGTTCATTCCGTTCTGGGTAGCCAAAGAGGCGGCACGCAGGGACAGCACCGAGGAGAACCTGCAAACCATGCGCGATGCCATTCCCACCCTTGTGGACAAAGCATACCCCTATTGCGTGGTAGTCAATATAAACGGCGACCCGACGACACAGATGGGCTTTGCGTGGTTCACCAACGAGGGACAGAATGCGGGCAAAGTGCAACTGGTAGCCCAAGCCGATGCCACCGAAGCCGACTTCGGAAACAACGCCTTGGAGTTCAACGCCACACCTACCACCACCAAGCCGTTGCGCTATGCCGTAAGTATGAGCGGCATCATCAAGGCTACGGGTATGCCCACCAAAACCGCTTACCGCTATGTGAGCCACAAGGTGTTAGCCACAGGGTTGCAACCGAACACCACCTACTCATACCGTGTCGGCACCGACAATGCATGGAGCGACATCCGCACTTTTACCACCGCTCCCGCTGACAAAGAGACATTCTCGTTCCTCTATATGACCGACTCCCACCTGCAGGACGAGGAGTATGTCAGCAAGGCGGAGCAATGTGCGCTGACCGCCGCCAAATACTCCTCCGATGCGCGTTTCCTGCTTTTCCCCGGCGACTTTGTCGAAACCGGTACTGCCGACAACTCCGAATGGGAATGGGAACGTTGGTTTGAACGTTCCATGCGACCTATGCTCAATATAATGCCCTGCGTGCCGACCGACGGCAACCACGACGACTCCCCCAACCTCAACTATTCCTACCACTTCAATACCGACAATACCTTCAAAAGCAATGCGAAGATAAAGCCGCAGTTTGACGGTACTACCTATTCGTTTGTTTACGGTGATGTTCTGTTCCTTGTCTATAGCCATCAGGACTATTGGAAAGGGCAGTACAATATCCTTTCCGGTACATGCGCTTACCTGCAAAACGATGTGGCACAATGGATGCGCCGCGAGGTAGCCAAACACCCCAACACCAAATGGCGCGTGGCATTGGTACACAAGAACCTGTTCTGCGGCAGCGGACACCAGATTGACGAGGAGTCGCAACTCTTCCGTGCCATACTGATGCCGGTATTCAAAGAACTGCATATCGACCTCGTTCTGCAAGGGCACGACCACACCTACGAGGTGATAGGTCCTGTCAACCCCGAGGACAAGACCCCGCTTCTTGCTGACATCAGTGGCGTGAAAACCGTAGAGCAGGACGCTTCCGTGAATATGACTGGCAAAGAGGGCGGCGTTTTCCGCACCGACAACGGTACGCTCTACTTCGTGGGCGCTACCTGCGGGCGCAAACGCTACTATCCCTACAGCAAAGAGGAGATGGACGCCAACTACGACAAGACCAAAGTCGCCAACTACTACGACCTGTTTACGGGCAAGTTCGGGCAGCCGGGCGCACCCGCTTACTCGGAGATAACCGTCAATGCCGACTCTATGGTGGTGTCCACCTACAAGACCTCGGTCTTCAAGACCCGCCAACTCTATGACGAGATAGTTATCAAACGCGATGCGGACAATACCTATCTTGATATCAACACGCTGCCTGCCGAGACACACAATGATGTCTTCAAAACACTCTACAAAGGGCAGTTGCTGATTGCCAAAGGGCAGGATTTATACGACATTCTCGGACGCAAATACTCCCGTACTGCCTTGAAACAGTAAAGTCCTTGAGGTCTTTATTTTGCAAACCCTATAAAACATCATAATATGAAGAAACTTTCCTTTTTTGTGGCAACGTGCCTTATCGCACTATCTGCCAATGCTGCCGTGGTAACACTCAACCCCGGCGACAATATCAACGATGCTATACGCAATGCCGCAGCAGGCGATGTCATCGAACTCACTACGGGCAACTATGAGCAGTCGTCTTCCATCAAGGTGGACAAGGCACTCACCATCCAAGCCGCAGCAGGCGCAAAACCGACTCTGAAGATATACCGTATCGAACCGAATGCCGAGTTCGTCTTCAAAGGACTGAATGTTACCACCACAGGCGAGCATATGCTCCGCACCACTACGGGCGGCAGTTTCTCGGTAACGATAGAGAACTGTACCTTCGATCACTCGGCTTCCGGCGGACGCGTGTACTATCTGAGCAGCGGACAGACTATCAAGAATCTGACCGTCAAAAATTGTGTATTTGATGGTACTTCCACTGATGCCGGTGCTATCTATGCCTATGGTACGGTGAGCGGCAAGATGTCCGTTACCAACTGCACCTTTACCAACAACAGTGCTTCTGGAACAGTCTATCTGAAGAATGTACCCAATGCCGAGATTGACCACTGCACGTTCTACAACAACGGCGTGCGTCCTATCAAGAGCGAGAGCGACAAAAACAATGTGCTGGTCAGCAACTGTGTGGTAGCCAACCCGAGTGCAGACGGCGCAGAGTATTGCATCTCGATCTACAAAGGTACAGTCGGCTATTGCGTGTACTACAACACCCAGGCACCGCGCTCAAGCAGCAGTGTAGACCAGATCGAGGTGACGGAAGCCGACCCGCAGTTTATTGACCCTGCTAACGGCAATTTCAATTTCCGCAGTACCTCTCCGCTCAAAGGCAAAGCAACTGACGAGAGCAATATCGGAGACCCGCGTTGGACGGTTGCCGAAGCACAGATGACCATTTCTCTCCTGAGTCTCAATACTGCCGAGAACGCCACCGACCTCTATACCATTGCCCTTTCGGCTATCGACCCCGACAATACCGCCACGATTACACTGGAGTATTCCGCTGACAAGACCGTTTGGACGGAAATAGCCAAGAACCTGCCACTCTCCACACTCTCTTACGACTGGAATATCCGCACTATAGCAGCAGGTACATACTACCTGCGTGCCACTCTGGCGAATGCCGACAAGAGCGTACAGGCTGTATCGGCAGCGGCACTGACTATCGTTCCCGATACCCAAGCCCCGCGTGCTATCACCGATATGACCGCTGCCGTAGAGACCAAAAACATCGTCCTCTCGTGGCTCAACCCGACACACGATGTGCAGGCTGCCACAACACTCTATACCCTTGCGCAGGGTACAACGGGGGCTGAAGTCTATACCAGCAGCGGGGCTACCGCCACTATTGCAACGGCTGAAGAGGGTCTGAAAGTGGACTATAATGCCACTGCCGCTTGGGAAGATGCTGGCGTGAAACTGACTCCTGCCAACCCTGCCGAAGTGCTGACCGACATAGCCTTCGACCTCAAAGGTAACGGCAGCGGGCATAATATCCGTCTGACCATTGAGCAGAACGGTTACGACTGGTGGTATGTATATGTACCGCTGTCGGAGAACAAGATGCAGCCTGTCAGCATTGACAAGTTCGAGAAACTCACATGGCACAACAACCAAAAGGGCGATACTTTCGATGGCACCAATATCACGGCAGTCTATTTCGTAGTCTCTGTAAGCGACGCCTCTGCACAGGGTAGTTTCGTTATCAACAATGTAGAGATGACGGGGGTTGTTCCGCCTGTGGCTGACTATGAGAAAACCGTTATCGTACGCAATGCTTCGGCTTATCCCGCCTCTGTTACAGACGGCATCGTTGTATATGAGGGAACCGCAGAAACATACACCGACAGCAATCTCGCTAAAGGCACCTACTACTATTCGGCATTTGCTTTGGACGACCTCGGCAATGTATCCGAGGCTGCACACGTATCCGCCACTATCAAAGCCACGGCAATAGACAATACCGTTCTGTGCGAGCAGGCAGAAAAACGTATCGAGAACGGACAAGTGGTGATTATCCGCAATGGTAACCGCTATAATGCCCTCGGCACAATAGTAAAGTAACATCTCCCTTACTTCACTTTATCAAGAGTGGGTGATTAGTAGGTGATTAATGGGTGATTCCTTATACCTTACATAGTTTTTACAACAATGAAAACAATTAAACTATTCTTTTTGGCAATGGCGTTGGGCTGCACTATGTGGCTCAATGCCGCCATTGTAACGGTAGCCCCCGGTGATGGGGCTGTCAAAGCGGCGGTTGCAAAAGCCGCAGCAGGCGATGTCTTGGTGCTCGCAGACGGTGAGTACACCGAAAGCGGCAGCATCACTATCAGCAAGCCCCTCACTATCAAGGCGGACAACGGTGCCACGCCCGTGCTGAAGATGTCATCGCGCTTCACGGTGGAAACCGACGCTACATTCGACGGACTGACCTTCGACGGTGGCAAGGCTTCCGCTGAGGCTATACGCTATACCAAGACGGGGTCGCAGCACATATACAACTGCTCGTTTACGGGCTACACCTCGCGCACCATACGCGTCT
>DGIN01000003.1 GCA_002387325.1 Bacteroidales bacterium UBA4621
TAGGGATATTATGACATCTATTACTATTCTTCTTCCATATTTCTATGAGCAGGGGAGGCATGTGGTTTGTACATACAATGAACGTGCTGCTATAGATGAAAACATTCCGTTAAGCCAACAACGCGATAGTTTGAGCAAGACGTATGAATGTACGACGATAGGCAATGGCTTGTTATCCGATATGCCCATCGCCATTATCGTTAATGAAGCAACAAGCGGTGAATACGCATGGCTTGCTCACGTATTGGCAGAACGCGACAATGTTGCCATCATAAGTCGCACTTACGGAGGTGGCGGAAGTCAAAAATATAATATGTATCATGGCAAGCAGCATATAATTTCACCATGCATTCGTTCTGTCACGGCGAACTATGTTTGTTATGAACCATTACAGCCTGACATACCAGTCAATTGGGAAGGGTATGGTGCTAACCTCTACAATCCATATACAGAAGATATGTGTATTGGTGCTGCATTAGATTTCATTGATAATAACAACATAGCACCTATTGGGCAGTGAGCAGAGCATTTATCATTATACAGCAATTAGGCACGCTATTGGCGTTGATGTTATTTTGTGCCTGTTCCGACTTGCCGGACGACGTTGACGTCATATTGGAAAAGAACAGGTATGCACGCCAGTTTGATGAGATATGGCAGGCTCTGAATAGTGAGTATATCTTTTTTGAAGAAGCAAATGTGGACTTTGACGAACTGCGGGTCACATACATCAAGAAAATGAGCAAAGTGTACAAAGACAAGCAGTTTGTGAGAGTGCTTCAGGATTTCTGTGAAGAATTAGGGGAACAAGACATACGGTTCCAACTTGGCAGCAACCATTCTTTCTATGCTGCCCGTCCCGCAGCAGCCAACGACATCATAGCGAAAAGGTCAGGACTATCCTATTATTCACGATACTATCGCTCTCTACAAGAGGAATATGTAACTAAGAGACCTTGTTCTTTCAACACACTTATCCGCATTGACGGAAACGGTTCCGGCAAGCCGTATGGGTTGATGTTGGTTGAAGAGTACGTGTATGAACTCTCCGCCTCCCTTGATACTTGCTTGCGAGAATTTGCATCATCTGATTTATGCGGAGTCGTATTAGATATTAGGGGGCAAAGTTACTTCCCTTCGGCTCAAGATTTCTTACCTTATTTCTATGAACGAGGCAAACATACAGTCTGCAAGAACGCACAGCGATTGTTACCGAACAGCCATAGCAGTTTCACGCCTTACGTCAATTACAACATTGAGGGGAATGGGGTGCTAACGAGGCTGCCCATTGCCATTATTGTCAATGAAGCAACAGGTGGCGAACTGTCATGGATGGCGCATATTCTGTCCGAACGGAGCAATGTAGCCATAATCAGCCGTGCGTATGGTGGGCGTGGCAGTCACCACAAATGGCAATACTATAATGATAACAAAGATGTTGTAACCTATCCAGGCTTTCGATCTACAACGAAACATGGTGTATGTTACGAACCACTACAGCCTGACTTCCGAGTGAACTGGGAAGGCAACGGGCAAGACGGAAATGAATATGATGAAGATATGTGTTTAGTAACCGCTTTGGATTTCATTGATATGTATAATGCGGACACTTATCGTCCGCAATAATGTTATTGACAAACTGTTGTGGAAAACAGACGCAACCGTACCAAAACATGTTGCTTTATTCCGTTAAGATAATTCTTTCGGACTATTTATTTGCCCATATCGGATATTCTTCGTACCTTTGTCGGTCAATTGCAATCGTTTGTTGAGAGGTACTCTTTCGCCAAAGAGGTGCAAAATGACTGAATAAAAGAACTAAAATACAGAAGCCTATGGTATTTTCTACTACGTTAGATGCCTTTTATAACTTCCTTTTCATCCTTGCCCTCGTAGGGCTTGTGGTGTTTATTGCGCTGTTCTTTGTGGACGCAGGCTATGGCAAGATGCGCACCGAGAAATGGGGACCCGCTATCAACAACAAGGTGGGCTGGTTCCTTATGGAGATGCCCGTGTTTGTAGTGATGTTCTATCTGTGGGCAATATCGCCGGTGCGGTTGGAGATACCCTACCTGATATTCTTCCTCATATTCGAGTTCCACTATTTCCAACGCTCGTTTGTGTTCCCCTTCCTGATGAAAGGCAACAGCAAAATGCCTTTGGCTATCATGGGTATGTCGGTAGTGTGGAATATGGTAAACGGCTATATACAAGGCTATTGGCTGTTCCATCTCGCACCGCAGTATGCTCCTTATACCGTCAGTTGGCTTACTGATCCGCGCTTCATCATAGGCACATTGATATTCTTTATAGGATGGGGCATCAATATGCACTCCGACAACGTAATCCGTCACTTGCGCAAACCCGGCGACACCAACCACTACCTGCCGAAAGGGGGCTTGTACAAGTACGTGACCAGTGCCAACTATTTCGGGGAAATCACCGAGTGGCTCGGCTTTGCTATACTCACTTGGTCGTGGGCGGGATTGTGCTTCTGGTGGTTCAGTTGCTGCAACTTGATACCGCGTGCCAACTCTATATGGCATAGATACCAAGAAGAGTTCCCTAACGAATTCGACGCTAAACGACTCAAACGTATTATACCATTCATCTATTGATGTCCCCTTTGCTGATAGAAATCAGTTTTGTATTCCCCCTCGCCGAGGGGGGCGGGGAGTCTTTCATTCTTAATCACTTATGGAGTCCAAACTCTTTACACCCTATCAATTAGGCCCTGTCACGCTGCGCAACCGCTTTATCCGCTCGGCTGCGTTTGAGAATATGTGCCACAACAACACCCCCTCGCAGGAACTGCACGACTACCACGTCAGCGTAGCCCACGGAGGAGTAGCCATGACCACGGTGGCATATTGCGCGGTGGACCTCAGCGGTGTCTCCTTTGACGGGCAACTCTATGTGCGCGGGGAAGCATTGCCGGGTTTGAAGAAACTCACGGACGCCGTACATGCCGAGGGTGCCAAAGCCAGTATCCAACTCGGGCATTGCGGCAATATGACCCATTTCTACACTTGCCATTGTATGCCCGTGAGTGCCAGCAACGGTTTCAACCTCTATTCGCCTACTATCCACCGCCGTCTGCGGGTGGACGAGATAAAGCAACTCGTGAAGAAGTTCGGCGAAGCAGTCGATTTCTGCCGCCAAGCAGGCTTCGACTGTGTGGAGATACACGCAGGGCATGCCTACCTTATCTCGCAGTTTATCAGCCGTCGCACCAACCACCGGCACGACGAGTACGGAGGCTCTTTCGAGAACCGTGTGCGCTTTATGAACGAGGTACTCGACGAAGTGATGGCGCACGCTGGCAACGATATGGCAGTGATTGTGAAGACCAATATGTGGGACGCCTGCCGTGGCGGCTCGGATATAGAGGAAGGTCTCCGCGTGGCACGCGAGATACTCAAACACCGTGTGCATGGTATCGTCCTTTCGGGCGGAACGGTCAGTGCCTCCCCTATGCGTATACTCGGCGGAGCAATGCCTATCAAGACCCTTGCCCACTATATGCCGATGAAGTCCTTCTGGTGGCTCAAAGCCGCACTCCTCTGCGGCGGAGGAGCCTTGATGATACCTACAGTACCCTTCAAGGAACTCTATTTCATGGAGCAGGCGAAACGCTTCCTAAAAGAACTGAAAGACGAACTGGGCGACACCAAACTCATTTACGTGGGAGGCGTACAATCCGGCGACAATTGTCAGACGATAATGGACGAAGGCTTCGAACTCTTCCAGATAGCCCATGTACTCATCAAAGACCCCGATTTCGTCAATCACGTACACGAAAACCCGCACTATCATGCAGGCTGCGGACGCTCTAACTACTGCGTCGGACGTATGTACACCCTTGATATGAAGTGCCACAAGTGTGTGGAGCGCGACGGAGAACCAATCCCCCCATGCCTCCAGAAAGAGATAAAGAAACTGGAAGCCGATGCCAAGAAATCTATGGCAGAGCAAGACTGATAATTCCTAATTCATAATTCATAATTCATAATTCATAATTCATAATTAGAACGGTGTTAAGTCTCGTTACAGGTGCAAGCAGTGGTATCGGTCTGCAGTATGCCACGCAGTTGGCACGCGATTATCATACCGACCTCCTCTTGGTCTCCAATCAGGAGGAAGAACTCCGCAAAGTGGCGGAAGACCTCGAAACGCAGTACCACGTAAAGGCTGTCCCCCACTATGCCGACCTCAGCAAGCAGGACGCAGCAGAAGAACTATACAACTACTGCCACGCCAACAACCTGGTGGTGGACATCCTTGTCAACGATGCAGGAGTATTCTTCTTCAATCCCTACTGCGAGACCTCTATGCGCCGCATCGAACTGATGCTCAACCTCCACATGACTACGGTGGCGAAGATGTGCCGCCTGTTCGGCGAGGATATGCTCAAGCGCGAACTCACGGCAGAGGAACAATCGCAGACCATCTGCGGCAAACCCCGCAAGAAAGGCTATATCCTCAACATGTCCTCTATGTCGGCGTGGATGGCTATGCCCGGTATTCAGACCTACAATGCTACCAAAGCATTTATCTACAACTTCTCCAAGTCGCTGTGGTACGAACTCCAACCGCAAGGCGTGAATATCACCGTTATGACACCCGGAGCAGTCGATACTGCCCTCTTCGGACTTGCACCCAACCTGCGCCGTCTGGCAGTCAACCTGACGGTGTCTATCCCTCCTGAGAAACTCGTGAAGCGTGCCTTGCGCAGTATGTTCCGCGGCAAGAAAGCCGATATGCCCGGTGTCATCAACCACCTGTGCACACCGCTCCTCAAGCACACACCCGACTGGCTCGTCTTCCTTGCCATCAAGTACGTCGGCAAGTTCCAGAAATAATATACACTACCAATAATCCCCTGTAGGAATGTAACTTACAGGGGATTATTCCGTTGGGGCTATTATAGTATAGACTATTGTGTACGGGACTTGTTATTCCATCAGTTTCTTGTAGCGTACTCTGTGCGGCTCTACGGCATCATCACCGAGGCGCATACGTTTGTTGGCTTCATAGTCGGAATAACTCCCCTCAAACCAGAACACCTTCGAGTCGCCCTCGTAGGCAAGGATATGGGTGCAGATACGGTCGAGAAACCAGCGGTCGTGGGAGATAACTACGGCGCAACCGGCAAAGTTCTCCAAACCTTCCTCCAACGCACGCAGTGTATTCACGTCAATATCATTGGTAGGCTCGTCCAGCAGCAGCACATTCGCCTCGCTTTTAAGCGTCAGGGCAAGGTGCAACCGGTTGCGTTCTCCACCGGAGAGTACTCCGCATTTCTTCTCTTGGTCGCTGCCGGTGAAGTTGAACCGGCTCAAGTATGCACGGGCATTGATTTCGCGCCCGCCCACACGGATATACTCCGTGCCGTTGGAGATGGTCTCAAACACCGTCTTTTCAGGGTCAATGTTGGAGTGTACCTGGTCCACATAGCCCACTTTCACCGTCTCGCCTACCGAGAACGTACCCTTGTCGGCTTTCTCCATACCCATAATCATACGGAACAGGGTGGTCTTGCCTGCCCCGTTAGGACCGATCACGCCCACGATACCGTTGGGCGGAAGCATAAAGTTGAGGTCTTCAAACAACACACGATCGCCAAACGCTTTGGCAACGCCTTCGGCATTGATAACTTTGTTTCCCAAGCGCGGACCGTTGGGAATGAATATCTCGAGTTTCTCTTCGCGCTCGCGCTGCTCCTCGTTGAGCATTTTGTCGTAAGCACCAAGGCGGGCTTTGGACTTTGCCTGACGGGCTTTGGGTGCCATACGCACCCATTCCAACTCGCGTTCAAGGGTCTTTCTGCGCTTGCTTGCCTGCTTTTCCTCCATAGCCATCCGGGCGGTTTTCTGCTCCAGCCACGAGGAATAGTTGCCTTTCCACGGGATACCCTCACCGCGGTCAAGTTCGAGAATCCAGCCTGCCACATGGTCAAGGAAATAGCGGTCGTGGGTGATACAGATCACCGTTCCCGCATATTGCTGCAAGTGCTGTTCGAGCCAGTCGATGGACTCGGCATCAAGGTGGTTGGTAGGCTCGTCAAGCAGCAGAATATCGGGCTGTTGAAGCAGCAAGCGGCATAATGCCACGCGGCGCCGCTCGCCCCCCGACAGGTTTTTTACAAGAGCATTGTCGTCGGGGCAGCGGAGGGCGTCCATTGCACGGTCGAGTTTCTGGTCTATATTCCAGGCATCGCTGCTGTCAAGTTTGTCCTGCAGTTCGGCTTGGCGTGCCAGCAGTTTGTCGAAATCGGCATCGGGTTCCGCAAAGGCGGCGTTAATCTCGTCATATTCGCGGAGCATATCCATAATGGGCTGTACACCCTCTTGTACACACTCGCGCACGGTCTTCTCAGGGTCAAGTTTCGGGTCTTGTTCCAAATACCCGACGCTGTAACCGGGGGAGAAAACCACTTCGCCCTCATAGTTCTTTTCCACGCCTGCTATAATCTTCATCAGGGTGGATTTACCCGTACCGTTCAGACCGATAATACCGATTTTGGCACCGTAGTAGAACGAAAGGTAGATGTTGTTGAGTACACGTTTTTGCGGCGAGAAACTCTTGCTCACGCCCACCATCGAGAAAATGATTTTCTTGTCGTCTGCCATATATCTTTGTTTTATGGTGCAAAGGTAATCAAAATTTCCCGATTACACAAATCCGGTGTCAGGAGAGAAGCAGGTTTCCGACCTGATAAACCGCAAAGGCGGCTACCCAAGCCAAGACGAGTGAATTGACAACGGTGAAAGTTGCCCATTTCCAGTTGATTTCTCGACGGATGGTTGCGATGGTGGCTACACATGGGAAGTAGAGTAGGGTGAAGACGAGGAATGCATAGGCACTGACAGGTGTGAGTGCTGTGGCAGACATATCGCCGCCAAACAGAATGGCAAACGTGGCAGCAATTGCCTCCTTGGCAGGCAGACCCGTGAGCAGGCAGACCGACATACGCCAATCAAAGCCAAGCGGACGCATAACGGGTTCGATGAACTGCCCGATAGATGCCAGCCAAGAAGTCTCGATATGATCGAGGTCGCCTGCGGGGAAATACTCCAACGCCCAGATAATAATGGATGCGCACAGCACGACGGTGGAGATTTTCTTGAGGAAATCCGAGACACGATACCAGATGTGTCCGCCGATGCTCTTCCATGTGGGCATACGGAAAGCGGGCAACTCGTTCACTTTGTCGTCTGCTGGTTTGCGGAAGTATTTGGTTTTCTTCATAATAAACGCGAAAGCGAAACTCATGAGAATACCGAGCAAGTAGAGCGAGAGCAGTACGAGGGCTTTGTAGTTCTCGAAGAAAGCATCAATGAAGAGTATATAGACCGGCAGTCGTGCCGAGCAGGACATAAACGGCACCATGAGCATGGTCAGGGCGCGGTCTTTGGGGTCTTTGATGTCCCTTGCCGCCATGATGGCAGGTACGTTGCAGTCGAAGCCCATCAGCATAGGGATAAACGAGCGTCCGTGCAAGCCGATGCGGTGCATCATACCGTCCATAAGGTATGCCACACGTGCCATATATCCCGTGTCCTCCATAAGGGAGAGGAAGAAGAAGAGTATGATGATGTTGGGCAGGGCGGTGAGCAGTGAGCCGACGCCTTGTATGATACCGTCGCCGAGCAGGCTGCTCAGCCACCCTGCGGGCAAGGCACTGATGCAGAGGTTGTAGAGGTCGTCAATGCCGCGTTGCATAAGGTCTTGGAGGGGTTCACCGAGAGTGAAAGTACATTCAAAAACGATGAAGAGTATGATGGCGAGAATGGGAAAGCCCGTCCATTTGTTGGTAAGGATTTTGTCGATGCGTTCGAGTCGGGTGCAGTGTTTGTCGTCCTTGGGGTGGAGCAGGGTTTGCATCAGCACACCGTGTACATAGCCGGCGTAGGCGTCTTCGTCGTGCTGCTCCCACGCGTGGTAAACAGGGTGGTCGGTGGTGAGCGGTGCCGCATCTGTCTGCTCTATGAGACGGAGTATCTCGCCAATGCCCCGCCCTTTGCTTGCGCTCACCAGTGCGAGGGGGACGCCCATCAGGTCCTGCATGGCAGGCAAATCCAGAGTGTGTCCGGTTTTTACCAACAGGTCGTAGCGGTTGAAAGCCAGGACAATCTTTTCCTGTTCGTCAATGATATGGGGCGTGAGTAGCAGGCTCTGCTCAAGGTTGGTGGAGTCCACTACCTGCAGCACCACATCGTATGCGTGTCCGTGCAATCTGTCGAGGTTATGTACCTCCTCGAAGTCTATCTGTTTGTCCGTCCATGCCGCTTCCTGCCGTAGTACCTCTATGAGTGCGCTTTTGCCGCTGTGCGCACTGCCTACTACCGCCACTTGTATCGTTTTGTTGCTATTCTCCATAATCCGGTTGGTTAAAAAAACGGAACATTTCTCTGAATAAACATCTCCTAAAACCAATGGCAAAATTACAGCCAATTTCCTGTGCATGCAATACCTAATAATGGGGAAATGCAGTACATAATGGAAAAAGTACGGCTGTCTGCACAGAGCAACCGGACAATGTTTATGCAGTTTATGCAATGTTCAAAGTGCATAAAGTGCATAAAAAGCAGGCTTATCGTATCGAAAAAAGCCTTTTCTTTCTACGTCCTTTCTACGTCTTTTCTACGTAATGTGTATATGGAGGTACCGAGATTGCATACTCTGTATATTTTTTGTGGGAGGAGGCAGTTGCTTTGAAAAAGACATAACGAAACGTATCTGTAGTTCGGCAAAGCCGATAACGACGCGGGACGATAAGGAGTTCTGCTCAAGCCACAGGCTTTCGCTTCGCTACGGCACTCAGTGCGCAAAGCGCACCTGCCTTACGCTTCACGTTTCCACACGTTTCCATAAGTCCACAGTATTGTCATGCGGTTTGTGCCAAACCGACCGCGGACGTGGGCGTCCGTGTCCCCGGAATGGCATCTGCGTTTATAGAATACACAATTTTGATGCGGTTGCCCTGAAAAAAACTATTGTTTATTTGTACATTTCGAAAAAATGTAGTACTTTTGCGCAGGTTTTTAGAATTAGTCGAATTTAGGCGGGCTATTTGAAACATCGAAAAAGAAAAAGAGTATGGTAAAAACACGACGGATGGACGCAGTTTGTTGAAACTATAGTTAGTAAAAAACGATGGATGGACGCAGTTTGTTAAAAATATATGGTATGCAGGTAACCGCTCCGCGTATTCTGGTAATTGAAGATCTGATGAAAAACCGGTTTCATTCCACAGCGGATGAGATTTTTCGTCGTGTGAACGGGGAAGATGATTCGGTTTCGCGTGCCACTATATATAATATACTTAATACACTGGTGGAACACAAGTTGGTGCGTGCGCTGACAATAGATGACAAGCAAACCCATTATGATATAGACCTGTCCCCCCATGCGCATTTCCGTTGTACGCGTTGCGGCCGTATTTACGATATAATGATGCCCATTATGGGCGAAGTGCATTTGCCGAAAGGGTGTGTGCCGGACAATGCGGAACTGTACTATACGGGGCTTTGTCCGGATTGTGCAAAGAACAAACCGTTTGCAAGGAGGACTTGCAAACCATAACCAAATAAACATCTTTCAAAAACAAAAAACACTATGAAGAAGAAATTTATCTGCCCGATTTGCGGATACGTATTTGAGGGCGCAGTACCACCGGAGCGTTGCCCGCAATGCAAACAAGTGGTTACATGGAAAGAAGTGGATGAGAATGCAGGTATTGCTTTCGCTTGCGAACACGTAATCGGGGTAGCCAAAGATACCGACGAAGAGATGAAAAAAGACCTCAATGCCCATTTTATGGGTGAGGCTACCGAGGTAGGTATGTATTTGGCTATGTCGCGTCAGGCAGACCGTGAAGGCTATCCGGAGATAGCAGAGGCGTTCAAACGCTATGCATTCGAGGAAGCGGAACACTGTTCCAAGTTCGCCGAGTTGCTCGGAGAGGTTGTTTGGGACACGAAGACCAATGTGGAGAAGCGTATGATGGCGGAGGCCGGTGCTTGCGAGGACAAACTCCGTATCGCCAAACGTGCCAAAGAACTGAACCTTGACGCCATCCATGACACCGTTCACGAGATGGCAAAGGACGAAGCCCGCCACGGCAAAGGCTTTGAAGGACTCTACAACCGCTATTTCAAGAAATAATCCGCCATTAAACCCAACCTGCACAAGAGGCTGTTTCTTTTCGGAGACAGCCTCTTGTTTGTATATGTCTTTGTATGATTCGGTGTATGAACCATATCGGTATGTCAAAATAGTACAAAACGGGTCTTGAAAACCGTTTGTGCAATAATTGTGTCAGTTTTTCCACATATTTTCCGTTTTTCCGTTGTACCTTTGCAGTCGTAAAAAAGTGCAAACTGCACTTTGCAAATAATTGAGCAACATATAACCAAGATATAACTAACCTATAACAAAACTCAACACACGATGAAACCGTTTTTGGACAAGGATTTCCTTTTGCAGACAGAGACTGCGCAGGAACTGTATCACGAGCATGCGGCGAAAATGCCGATTATTGACTATCACTGCCATCTCATTCCGCAGATGGTTGCCGAGAATAAACGCTTCGAATCAATTGCACAGATCTGGCTTATGGGCGACCACTACAAGTGGCGTGCTATGCGTTCCAATGGTATTGATGAGCGTTATTGCACGGGAAAAGATACTACCGACTGGGAGAAATTTGAAAAATGGGCTCAGACGGTGCCTTATACCTTCCGCAACCCCCTCTACCACTGGACACACCTTGAACTCAAGACCGCTTTTGGTATTGACAAACGTCTCAATCCGGAAACTGCCCGTGAGATCTACGACGAGTGCAACCGTCAGATTGCTACCGACCCGAAATTCTGCCCGCGCGGAATGATGGAGCATTATAACGTGGAGATTGTCTGCACGACCGACGACCCCGCTGACAGCCTCGAATGGCACAAAGTGGTGGCTGCCGACCCGACCTGCAAGACCCGTATGCTCCCCGCATGGCGTCCCGATGCGGCAATGAACATTGAAGCCGCTACGTGGAAAGCCTATATAGAAAAACTTTCGCGGGTAAGCGGTGTGGAGATTCATACGTTTGCCGACCTGACCGATGCGCTCCAGAAACGCCACGATTTCTTCCGGACGATGGGCTGCCGCCTGTCCGACCACGGTATAGAGGAGTTCTACGACGAGCCTTACACCGAGGCGGAGATTAACGCTATTATGGACAAGGCACTCGCAGGCAAGATATTGACTACCAACGAGATGCGTCAATACAAGCACGCTTTTCTGCATATGCAGGCAGAGATGGACTACAATGCCGGCTGGACGCAGCAATACCACTACGGGGCTATCCGCAACAACAATACGAAGATGTTCAACCTGCTCGGTGCGGACACGGGATTTGACTCGATTGGTGAGTTTACGACCGCCAAAGCGATGGCACATTTCCTCGATGAGATGAATGTGGAGGGCAAGTTGGCAAAGACCATTCTCTATAACCTCAACCCGTGCGCCAACGAAGTGATTGCCACGATGTTGGGTAATTTCCAGGACGGCTCGATACCCGGTAAGATACAGTTCGGTTCGGGTTGGTGGTTCCTTGATCAGAAGGATGGTATGGAGAAACAGATGATGGCACTCTCGAACCTCGGTCTGCTAAGCCGTTTTGTAGGTATGCTCACCGACAGCCGCTCGTTCCTCTCCTATCCGCGCCACGAGTATTTCCGCCGCACGCTGTGCAACATCCTCGGCAACGATATTGAGAACGGACTGGTTCCTTATACCGGTTACGAGAAAGCCCGTGTGCAACAGATGGTGGAAGACATCTGCTACAACAACGCAAAGAACTATTTCAATTTCTAATATACAAGGAGAAAGGGCTATGCTTTGGGTATTGCCCTTTCCCTCTTGCTTTTGGGATGAAACATCTCTTTTGCAGTTGTCTTTTTGTGTTTGCCGTAATACACTATGCAACAGCACAAACGGTTCCGACTTACACAATAGAGGCTACAAAGGGTGAATATGAGGTTACGTGGATATATTCTGATGGTCGGTTTGAGGTGATACACTATGCGCCGTTTGACACTACGGAACTGAAAAACGGAAAGGATAAGAAACACGGAGAAACGATTGCTTATCGGGCAGATAGTACGATTGCATTCCGACAAAACTACACCAACGGTAAGTTGGATGGTGTAAGCAGTTGGTTTTATCAAACAGGTGAACCTTATACATTGCAAACCTACGACAAGGGCAAATTGCTAAAGGTTGAGAACTACTATCGTAATGGACAACTCAAACGGGTGGAGCATTACGAGGGCGATTGGCAGAGTAGTCTCGGAGGGCAATGTTTTGATTCACTCGGGGTGGAAATTGATTTTACGCCCTATCGTGTAGATCCGCAGTTTGTTGGCGGTATGGAGGCACTTCGATTGTACATACTATCCCAAATTTATTGCCCGCCGACCGTTACAGAAAGATGTTCCACTATTGTGTTTTTCAAGATAGACAAGAAAGGATACCCTATGGATGTAAAAGTCCACAGATCAAGTGGGTACGAATACTTGGACAAACAGGCAACCCGTGTGGTGTGGAATATGCCGGAATGGATACCCGGTACATTGGATGGTAAAGTGAAAACTATAGGAATGAAACTGCCTATCAATTGGATTCCTGTCTCGGAAGAACCAACCAAAAGCAAGAAAAAATAAAGCAACTACAACAAAACAATAACTACTAAACATGGCAAAGATTGTTACTTTGGGCGAAATTATGCTTCGCCTGTCGCCTGCGGGCAACGACCGTTTTATTCAAACTGACTCTTTCCGTATCATCCCAGGTGGTGGTGAGGCAAATGTGGCTGTTTCGTGCGCTAACTATGGGCACGAGGCTGTTTTTGTAAGCAAACTGCCAAAGCATGAGATTGGTCAGATTGCAGTAAATGCACTTCGTCGCTATGGCGTGAATATTGATTTTATTGCACGTGGCGGCGACCGTGTCGGACTCTACTACTGCGAGACCGGTGCTTCTATGCGTCCTTCTAAGGTCATCTACGACCGCGCACATTCGGCTATTGCAGAGGCAGAACCATCGGATTTCGACTTTGACGCAATTATGGAAGGCGCACAGTGGTTCCACTGGAGTGGTATTACGCCCGCTATTTCCGATAAGGCGGCTGAGATTACACGCCTTGCCTGCGAAGCCGCTAAACGCCACGGCGTAACGGTTTCTGTGGATCTGAACTTCCGCAAGAAACTGTGGACGAGCGAGAAAGCCATCTCCATCATGCGCCCGCTGATGCAATATGTAGATGTATGTATCGGTAATGAAGAAGATGCGGCTCTTTGTCTCGGTTTCAAACCCGATGCAGATGTGGAAAGCGGTGAGACCAATGCGGAAGGCTACAAAGGCATCTTCGAGCAGATGATGAAAGAGTTCGGCTTCAAGTATGTCGTTTCCACTCTCCGCGAGAGTTATTCGGCTACCTTCAATGGTTGGAAAGCCCTCATCTACGACGGCAAAGAGTTCTATCAGTCGAAACGCTATGAGATTAACCCGATTATTGACCGTGTAGGCGGTGGCGACTCTTTCTCCGGAGGCTTGATTCATGGTTTGCTCACCAAGAAAACGCAGGGCGAGGCTTTGGAATTTGCAGTGGCTGCCAGTGCACTGAAACACACTGTTAATGGTGATTTCAACCTCGTTTCGGTAGAAGAAGTGGAAGCCCTTGCCGGTGGCAACGCAAATGGACGAGTACAACGGTAATAAATTGAATATATGGCAAAATTTGATAAGTTAGCCGTAATGGCTAAAATAGGTGAGACAGGTATGGTACCTGTCTTCTACAATAAAGACCTCGATTTGTGCAAGAACGTGGTAAAGGCTTGCTACGAGGGTGGGGTACGTGCGTTTGAGTTTACCAACCGTGGCGATTTCGCACACGAGATTTTCGGTGAACTCGTTAAATGGGCTGCCAAAGAGTGTCCTGAGTTGGCGCTCGGCGTAGGTTCTGTAGTGGATGCTCCTACGGCTGCACTCTATATCCAACTGGGTGCCTGCTTCGTGGTCGGTCCGCTTTTCAACCCCGACATTGCCCCTGTATGCAACCGCCGCCTGGTTCCTTACTGCCCCGGTTGCGGTACGGTTACAGAGATCGGCAAAGCACAGGAAGTCGGTTGCGACCTGACTAAACTATTCCCCGGTGATGTCTATGGTCCGAATATGGTCAAGGGACTGAAAGCCCCGATGCCATGGTCGAAGATTATGGTTACCGGCGGTGTGGCTCCGGAGAAAGAGAACCTTGAAAAGTGGTTCAAAGCAGGTGTGTACTGTGTAGGTATGGGTTCCAAACTGTTCCCGAAAGAGGTGATTGCGGCAGGCGACTGGGCTTATATCACCGATAAATGCAAGGAATGCCTCAATGTAATCAAGGCAGCACGATAATATCACTAAGACCACAGAGACCAAGACCTCCCCTAACCCCTCCTTCAGAGGAGGGGAATGCAGAGTATCTGAACTCTCCCCCTTTGAAGGAGAGTTGGAGTGGGTTTCTGAGGTCGCTCAAACACATATTTATGTCAACACAAACAAAACTTATGACCAATTGGCGTTGGTGGCTCTGTTCGTTACTTTTTGTGGCAACAACGGTCAACTACCTTGATCGCCAGGTACTTTCCCTCACGTATGAGGAGTTTATCAAACCCGAATTCCATTGGACGGATGATGATTATGGAACCATCACCAGTCTGTTCTCAATCTTCTATGCCATTGCTTGTCTTTTTGCAGGTAAGTTCGTGGATTGGATGGGAACGAAGAAAGGCTATATGATAGCCATTGGTGTATGGTCGGCAGGTGCATGTATGCACGCTGCTTGCGGTTGGGCAACGGCTCACATTGAAGGTCTCGGTAGTGTAGAGGCTATGCGTGCCGTGGAAGCGGGAACGAATGTTGCCCTTGCAGTCGCCACAACATCGGTCTATCTGTTCCTGTTATGCCGTGGTATTTTAGCACTCGGCGAAGCGGGTAACTTTCCTGCGGCTATCAAGGTAACGGCAGAGTATTTTCCGAAGAAAGATCGTGCTTTTGCGACCTCTCTGTTCAATGCAGGCGCATCTGTAGGTGCATTGGCTGCTCCGCTGTGTATTCCTCCTTTGGCTAAACACCTCGGTTGGGAAATGGCGTTTATCATTATCGGTGCATTAGGTTTTATATGGATGTTCTTCTGGCAGTTTATGTATGACAAGCCCGAAAACAGCAAGCACGTCAATGAGGCGGAATTGGCATATATACACCAAGATGATGCAACTGCTGCGGCAGCCAAAGCCGATGTGGATTCGACGGAGAATGTTATACCGATGTATAAATGCTTCGGCTATCGTCAGACTTGGGCGTTCATTGTCGGTAAGTTCTTTACAGACGGTGTTTGGTGGTTTTTCCTGTTCTGGGCTCCTTCTTATTTCCAAAACCAATTTGGTTACAAGGCTTCAAGTCCTATGGGACAGGCGTTAATTTTTACGCTCTACGCCATAGTTACCATAATTTCTATTTTCGGTGGCTATCTGCCCAAACTGTTTGTTGAGAAAAAAGGAATGGAGCCGTATAGCGGGCGTATGCTGGCTATGTTGCTTTTTGCTTTCTTCCCGATGGTGGCTCTCTTTGCTCAGCCGTTAGGTTCGTTTAGTGCATGGTGGCCTGCTATTTTGATCGGTCTTGCCGGCGCGGGACATCAAGCATGGTCGGCAAACTTGTTCTCAACGGTTGGCGATATGTTCCCCAAATCGACCATTGCCACTATCACCGGTATCGGTGCAATGGCGGGAGGTATCGGTTCCATGATTATTCAAAAGGGTGCAGGCAAACTCTTTGTCTATGCGGAGACAGCAGGCGATGCGTTCCAATTTCTCGGTTTCTCAGGCAAACCCGCAGGCTATTTCATTATGTTCTGTTTCTGTGGTGTGGCTTACCTCATCGCATGGGCAATTATGAAGACCCTTGTGCCTAAATACAGTCCTATAAAGAACTGACAGGCAAACTATATTCTGTAAAAGAGGCTGTCTGACAACACGTGTTGTCAGATAGTCTCTTTTTGTTGTAATCCGTTGTCAGTGAGAGAGTTAGTTGGTTGTATAATCGGCAAAACGAAAGGTGCACTTTTTGCAAAACGAAAGGTGCACGAAAAATTCAAGCCATATAGTAATAGAAGCGGACATCAATTCGGTGTCCGCTTCTATTGTGTCGATGTGCCTTTGAGTATGTTTTTTTGAGTTCAAACGCTATCCAAACACTGATTGAACACTGATTGAACACCATTTGAAGCCCTCATAAAACACTTGTCAGAGAAATACGTTTTTACAACGTTTTTTCGTTCTGGCGGGTGATGATGTCCAGTATCTCCGGATAGATAGAGGACTTCCGTAGGTCATCAATGGTGATTATCATATACCGGTTGTTTATGGATTATATTGTATCTGCTATACCTCTTGTTCAACATATTCACTTAATGGTTTAAACGGGAAATCTCCCCATGCTTGTTTATAGGCATCTACACTGTCATCAGGAACATATATGGTAGTAATACCTATTCCTCTAAGAAAATAGTCTCTTTCCGTATTGTCTCTTTCAGGAGGAGCAGTTGCCCTTATTACGAGAATTTTAGGTTTAACTGATTGATATAGGCAATAATTTCCAATATAGGTAACATTTTCTCCGAACTCTACATAGGTAACACCTTTGGAGTAACGCATAAACTCTTGATTGATTGTGGTTACTGAATTGGGAAGTACTATTTTCGTGATGGCATTATTGCACGACAGAAACGCTTTGCCAATAGCGGTTAACTTTTCCGTATTGTTGAAGTCAAATTCAGATAACTCCGGACAATCAGAGAAATTCCCCCAGCCGGTATCTTCTATATTTTGGGATAAAACAACTTTTTTCAGGGACGGATTGCTACATATCGCATAGTTTGCATAACTCCCTACTATTGTTGTTACGGTGTCAGGAATAATCAGTTCTTCAATACCTGTATTTCTAATAGCGTTCTGATGTATCGTTACCAGTCCTTCATTCAAAATGAGTTTCTTGAGACCTGTGCAGTCCAGAAAAGCATTCATACGCAGTTCTTTTGCCGTGGTCGGTAACTTGATGCTGCTTATATCAACACACGCTCTAAGATTCGCATATATAGTTTCCAAAGGAGTTTCTATCCCTTGGCTGTTTATGTATGTTTCAGGGATAGTAATTTCTCCGGAAACTTTTTCTCCGTTAAGAACAAGTTCTTTTGTATATTCGGTGGTTCCATAACTTTCTATTGGTATACCCATATACTCTCGGAATGACATCAACCAATTCCCATATTGTAAATTTTCGCAGCCCCTGAACCCTATATTATAATCGAATGTACCATATTTGAGACTATTGGGCAATATGACTTTCTGTAATTTCTTTTTGTTATGACATTGCAATCCTACGGCATTGGAGAAACATTTGAGTATGGTTAAATCTGTGATATAGTGTCCATTTAGAAACGCAATTTTTGGGGTACATTTTTGCCCCCTGTCAGCCCCTGTTGAGGGTA
>DGIN01000075.1:0-1718 GCA_002387325.1 Bacteroidales bacterium UBA4621
GACGCGGGACGCGTCGTCTCCACAAGCGCTGCATAGTCATACGGTTTGTGGCAAACCGACCGCGGACGGGGGCGTCTGCGTCCCCGGGAAGGTGTCTACGGTCCCGGAATAATACACAGTTTTAATGCGATTGCTATGGCAAGTACATTTCCTTGTTTGTGCAGTTCAAACATTTTGTGTATCTTTGCAATCCAATTCGAATACGTATGCACACACCGATGAAACACTTGCCGCTTTTGTTCTTTTTGCCGTTTTTAATCGGGTCTTGCACCCGCACAGGCACTCCCAAGCCGTACGGGTATGTCCGTTTAACAATGCCCGATACGTGCTATGTTCCCTTTGACCGGCACCATCCCGACAAGCAAGTCTATCCTTACGATTTTCTGCTGTCGGGGAATGCCGAGGTGCAGCCACGCATAGAGAAAGGCGAGCAATACTGGATTAACATCTTCTATCCTTCGCTCAATGCGACCGTTCATTGCTCGTACAAGCCAGTTCGCGGCAACCTGCGCGAACTGACCAACGATGCGATTGAGTTTGTCTATAAGAACGCCTCGCACGCCACGTCTATCCCCGAACATGCGTATTCCCACCCCGAGGCGCACGTGTACGGCGTGTTTTTCGATCTGGAGGGGAACACCGCGTCTCCCTACCAGTTTTTTCTGACGGATTCGACGCAGCATTTTTTCCGAGCATCGGTGTATTGCAACTGCCGTCCGAATGCTGATTCGCTGGCACCGATACACGAGTATCTGCGGGCTGATATGATACACCTGATAGAGTCGTTCCGATGGCAGTACTGACCGACATACTCGCCGCCCGCAGAGAAGGGCGCAAACTGCTTGCGCTGCTGCTTGACCCTGAGAAAGCCGACTTGGAGAAGTTGCCCCTTTCGGGCAGTTATTTGCCCGATTATGTGTTTGTAGGCGGCAGCACGGGAGGCAACTGCGATGCATTTGTAGCGGCTTTGCGCCGCCGCACAAATGTGCCGATTGTTCTTTTCCCCGGTTCGGCTTTGCAGTTTTCGCCTGCCGCCGATGCGCTGCTGTTTCTCTCGCTGCTCTCGGGGCGCAATGCGGAGACGCTCGTCGGGCAGCAGGTGCGTGCCGCGCGGGCAGTACGGCGGTCGGGTATAGAGAGTATCCCGATGGGGTATATATTGATAGACGGGGGCAAAGAGACAGCAGTGCAGCGGGTAACGCACACACAGCCTATTGAGCAAAGTGATATAGTCCAAATCGTAGATACCGCCATCGCCGCCGAACTTTTAGGCAAACAACTTGTCTATTTGGAGGCAGGCAGCGGAGCCGTTACGCCCGTTGATGCGGATATAATCCGTGCCGTACGGAAAAATACGCATATACCGTTGATTGTCGGCGGGGGCATCCGCACGACGGAACAGATGACCAACGCCTTTGGCGCAGGGGCGGATATGGTGGTTATCGGGAACCACTTCGAGTTCAATCCCGAAGAACTGCCCGCCTTTTGCCAAGCCGTACGGCAGTACAGCCAAAGAAACATATAATTGCCCGTTAATGAGCCATTAATGTTTGAACACCTCAAAGAACTGATATAACCATGACCAATCCGAAACTCATACACGATTTTGTTGCCTACTGGACGGGCAAGGGGTACGAGAAAGGCGAGTCGCAACCGTTCTGGATTGCGCTGCTTCACGCTCTCGGCATAGAAGAGCCCACTACGTTCATCACTTTCGA
>DGIN01000075.1:1768-9337 GCA_002387325.1 Bacteroidales bacterium UBA4621
ACGTTCATCACTTTCGAGCAGCAGGTGCATATCGACCACACGGCTTTCATTGACGGTTTCATACCCGCCACCAAGGTGCTGATTGAGCAGAAGTCGGTGCAGAAAGACCTGGGTGCGCCCATACGCCAGTCGGACGGTTCGCTGCTCAACCCGTTCCAGCAAGCCAAACGCTATGCCGCCGAACTGCCGTACAGCAGTCGTCCTCGGTGGATAGTAACGTGCAACTTCCGCGAGTTTTGGATATACGATATGGAGCAGCCCAACGGCGAACCGCAGGTGGTGCTGTTGGAGAATCTCGAGAAAGAGCATTACCGTCTGCGTTTCCTTGTGGACACAGGCAGCGACACCCTGCGCAAAGAGATGGAACTCTCCATACAGGCGGGCGACTTAGTGGGGAAGATATACGATGCCATCCGTCCTCAGTACGCCCATCCCGATGACCCCGACACACTCGCCTCGCTCAACCAACTGTGTGTGCGGCTCGTCTTCTGCCTCTTTGCGGAAGATGCGGGGCTGTTTGGCGACAAGAACGAGTTTCACGACTACCTCAACCAGTTTCCCGCCCCGCACCTGCGCCGTGCACTGATAGACCTGTTCCGAGTATTAGACACCAAGCCCGAAGACCGCGACCCGTACTTGGACGACGACCTGCGGCGGTTTCCGTATGTGAACGGCGGACTGTTCTCCAACGAGAACATCGAGATACCGCAACTGACCGACGAGATACGCACGCTCCTGCTCACCAAAGCCTCGGAGGACTTCGACTGGTCGGAGATAAGTCCCACTATCTTCGGGGCGGTGTTTGAGAGTACACTCAACCCTGATACCCGCCGCTCGGGCGGTATGCACTATACGAGTATCGAGAATATCCACAAGGTGATAGACCCGCTGTTCCTCAACGACCTGCAGCACGAGTTGGAGACTATTGCGAACGACAAATCGCATAACTCGAAATTCATTATGCAGAATTTGCATGTTTTCCAAGACAAACTGGCGTCGCTCACGTTCTTTGACCCGGCGTGCGGTAGCGGCAACTTCCTGACCGAGACCTATATCAGCCTGCGCCGTTTGGAGAACAAGGTCATCCGCCTCCTGCAAGGCGACCAGATGCAGTTGGGCACGTTCACTAATCCTATCCGTGTGGATATCCACCAGTTCTACGGCATCGAGATAAACGACTTCGCGGTCTCGGTGGCGACTACCGCCCTGTGGATAGCCGAGTTGCAGATGCTACGTGAGACAGAGCGTATCTGCCAAATAGAAGCCAAGCCCCTGCCCCTCCACGCCTACCACAATATTCACGAGGGCAACGCCCTGCGCACCGACTGGAGCCAAGTCGTCCCCACCGACCGACTAAACTACATCATGGGCAACCCGCCGTTTGTGGGACACCAACATAGAACACAGGACCAACACAATGATATGGATGCCATATATGCAGATATGGCAGATACTAATTATGGGAAATTAGACTATGTTTGTGCCTGGTATAAGAAAGCGGCAGATATAATGCAAGGGACAAATATCCACGCTGCTTTTGTTTCTACAAACTCGATCTGTCAAGGAGAATCTGTTCCTGCTATGTGGGAGCCTTTGTTTGAACGCAAAGGCTTGGTTATCAATTTTGCCTATCCGACATTTCGTTGGGATAGCGAAAGCAATTTGAAAGCACACGTTCATTGTGTAATAGTTGGTTTTTCTATTGGAGATAACCAAACCACTAAGCGTCTTTATTTGACAGATGGCACATATAAACAATGTACTAACATCAATGGTTATCTGCTAGACGCACCCAATATCTTTGTGAAAAGTCGTACAAAATCCTCACAAGGTTTACCCGAAATGACCAAAGGAAGTCAGCCTACGGACGGAGGAAATTTATTCTTAACAGAAGCAGAGCGTGATGCTATGATTAAGAAATATCCCCATTCTGCTGATTTTATAAAACAATTTGTAGGTGCTGAAGAATTTATCAACAATAAGAAGCGATATTGTTTGTGGCTAAAAGGCGTACCGCCAAAACAATATGCAGATATTCCTGAGATTATAGAACGATTGAAAGCCGTACGTGAAATGCGCTTGGCAAGCCCTACTGCTTCTGTAAAGCGGGATGCGGATATACCTATGCTTTTTACGCAGATACGCCAACCGGACACAAACTATTTGATTATACCTTCTCATTCCTCTGAAAATCGCAGGTATATTCCTATTGGCTTTATGAGTCCTCAAATCATTTGTGGCAATGCAAACCAAATGATTCCTAATGCCACACTCTTTATGTTTGGCTTACTTACCAGCAATGTACACATGGCTTGGATGCGTGCTGTATGCGGACGATTGAAAAGTGATTATCGTTATTCGCCTTCTGTCTATACTAATTTCCCCTTTCCAAATGCAACAGAAAAGAAGAAGGTGAAGATAGAACAAACTGCACAGGAAATTCTTAATGCACGTGCAAACTACCCAGAATGTAGTTTAGCCGATTTGTACGGAGAAAAGATGATTATCTACACCGACCTGTTACGTGCCCACCAAGCCAACGACCGTGCAGTAATGGCAGCATACGGTTTCCCGACCACAATGACCGAGTCTGACTGCGTGGCACGACTATTGGAGATGTACCAAGAACTGACAAACAAGTGATATAGTAAAATTCAGAACTATGCGAATAAAGTCTGTCCCCATTGGTACACCCCAAGTCTTGTTTATGCGGTTGTTTAGCGGTTGGCGTACATGGATTCGTAGTATTTCTCGTACTCGCCGGAGGTGATGTTGTCCATCCAGTCCTGGTGGTCGAGGTACCAGCGAACTGTTTTCCCGATGCCCTCCTCGAACTGCAGCGAAGGTTCCCAACCGAGTTCGCGTTGCAACTTGCGCGAGTCGATGGCATAGCGCAGGTCGTGCCCTGCACGGTCGGTTACGTAAGTTATCAAGTCCATGTCCTCGCCCTCTTTGCGCCCCAGCAGACGATCAACGGTATTGATCAGCACTTTGACAATATCAATGTTTTTCCACTCGTTGAAACCGCCTATGTTGTAGGTGTCGGCGATGTTTCCCTTGTGGAAAATGAGGTCGATAGCCCGTGCGTGGTCTTCCACATAGAGCCAGTCGCGTACGTTCTCGCCTTTTCCATAGACGGGCAGCGGTTTGCGGTGGCGTATATTGTTGATAAAGAGCGGAATGAGTTTCTCGGGGAACTGGTAGGGACCATAGTTGTTGGAGCAGTTGGTCACGATAGTCGGCATACCGTATGTATCGTGGAAGGCACGTACGAAATGGTCGGACGAGGCTTTCGACGCCGAATAGGGGCTATGGGGGTTGTATTTGGTCTCCTCCGTAAAGAACTGCTCGCCGTAGGTAGCGTGGTCGATGGACGATGCCTTGGTGGAGAAGGGCGAGGGCAATCCCTCTGGGTGGGTCAGCGCGAGTGCGCCATAGACTTCGTCGGTGGAGATATGGTAGAAACGTTTGCCTTCATATTTCTCCGGCAGCGACTCCCAATAGAGTTTCGCTGCCTGCAGCATTGAGAGCGTACCGAGCACGTTGGTTTTGGCAAACGTAAACGGGTCTTTGATTGAGCGATCGACATGGCTTTCGGCAGCGAGGTGGATAACACCCGTAACATGCTCTTTCTGCATAAGGGCATAGATGGTGTCGAAATCGCAGATGTCGGCTTTTACAAAACGGTAATTCGGCTTGTTTTCGATGTCTTTCAGGTTTGCCAAGTTGCCCGCGTAAGTGAGTTTGTCCACATTGACAATTCGGTAATCAGGGTACTTGTTCACGAAAAGACGTACAACGTGGCTGCCGATAAATCCGGCACCACCCGTGATGATAATGGATTTCATACTGTTTATTTCCAATGTATAGAGTTAATTTTTGTATCAAAGAAGTTGGTTTCGCCGCTCAGCCCGTCTCCCACTCCGCCTGTCAGGAGACGGTACTGCGGGTAGTTGCTCCATGAGGCGGGCTTGTCCGCGATATGCGTGTCTTCGCCCGTGTCGTTGTCCACATAGGGACGGATCATATTCTGCCATTGCCTGATACGCGCCTGACTGCCCGCCGTACCGAACAGGTCGTCCGAGTCTGCCAGTTCGCGGATATAGTCTTTGTAGCGTTTTTTGAACTCACTTATGGACATCACTTTGCGCATCAGTATGCGGTCGCCCTCGAGGCTGCCCCAGTGGAGCATATCCTGCGTACCGGGGTTGATGCAGTTGCTTGTACCAAGAGTGTTGTCATAGTCGAAAGGAATGAAATAGAAGCGGTGGGCGGCATCAAAATAGAAGAAGTAGTTGTTCTGATTGCTCCAGTAGTCGTCCCACATCCCGACCATCACATTTACGGCATACGCCCGCAGGAACAGGTCCACATCCATGTGCTGCTCGAGCCACGTCTTCAGCGCTGCACTGCCCGATGGCAGCGGAGTCATACCATTAATAAAATCAGCCAGTTCCTGTTGTGCAGCAGCCAATTCTTTTTTGTTGGTTTTCAGGTCATACACGGGGTTCATCAGCCCGTAATCATCTGATATACCCATACGCGATTTGTCGGCATTGCTCAGGTCAGCCCCCCATGAGGCTTTCCACATATTGCCTGTTTTGTCGGGTATATGTCCGTCCTTCATACGTGCATCAAGCCACCCTTTGCGCGGGTTCTCAATCATTGCATACACGCCCATATAGACAGGCTTGGTGTCGCCCTGTATATAGACCGACAGGCGGCAGTATGACGCATAGGGCGCACTCCATACGCCGAAGCGGTGGAACAGGTTGTAGGAATAGATTTCGCGGCAATAAGCGGGGTCTTCGTGGAACCATTTGAGTATCAGACGGTCGCATCCGAAGAAACGTTCACCTGTTATATATTCGGTGAACTTGATACCGAAATGTGTGTGATGCCATTGTGCGCCGTTGCGGTGGTTTTCCCCTTTGCTGCCCTCCGGGCGGACACGTGAGGTGTTACCACGCGGACGCAAGCCGACACTGTCGCGGCGGAACTCGTTCGTACCTTTGCGGAAAGCGAAAGCGGCAGGCACATAGAGTCCGTTGTTCTCCCATTGGTCGAAATTGCTCAGGTAGGTATTCCAGTTTTTTTCGGTGAGAGTAATTGTTATCTCGGGGACGGCGTTGAGGTCGAACAGGTAGGCGAAGTTGCGCTTTGCGGGGTCTATCGCCACAACAGTATCTTCTTGAGTCAGAACAGACGGAACGCTATCGCCCGTAGTTGGTTTGTCAGGCGTAGGCGTAACAGGGTTGAATGGCTGGCATGCTGCCAATCCGCCCAACACGCAAATACCCATTATCTGTTTTATCTTTCTCATGCTATCACGAACCGTATCTGTTTGAAGTGGTACGCCTTTGTCTCGCCGTTCTCTTTGTGAAGAATCAATTCACCTTGCGGGGTAATTCCCAGTATCTCTGCGAGGAAAGCCCCATCGGCAGTTTGTGCAATGTCAGTAGGCACAAGGCTCACCTCGCGCTCTATGTAGGGGTGCAGTCCCGTGCGACGGTAGAGGTGCGAGAGATACGTCTCCCGGAGTGTTTCTGCGGGTGCTGTCTGCCATTTCTCCAACACCTCCAAGTAGTCGTCCAACATGGCGGCGACATCGTATTCCTTGTCTGTAATCTGCCGCATTGAAACAGGGTTAGGGGCGTTGCTTGCAAACACCTGCTGATTGACATTCAGTCCTATTCCCACTATTGAATATGCCACACGGTTGCCTATGAGGGTATTCTCCACCAGAATGCCCGACAATTTTTTGTCCCCATAATAGATGTCGTTAGGCCATTTGATGGTTACTCTGTCAGCAGGCAGGTAATGCGCCAGCATCTCCCGCATCGCCACTGCTACGAGCATTGTCAGCCGGAACTGCTCCGTTGCCTGCACTTCGGTGCGCAGGAGAGTGGAGAAAAGCAGGTTTTTTCCGTCCTCGCTTTCCCATCCATTGCCTTCCTGCCCCCTCCCTGCCGACTGGTAGTCCGTCCGAATGGTGTAGAGGTCGGGCAAAGTGTCCGAGTACTGCTCACGGAGGAGTGTGGAGGTGCTATTTGTTTGCCTTATATACATCGAGCAGGTATTTTTCTATTACGGTCTGTATATTGCGTGCCTTGCCGGGCGCACTATTGATCAGGACAGCGAACACCCACTTGTCGCCATTGGGCATATCTATATATCCTGCAAAGTTCTTCGTTCCTGCAATTGTCCCGCTCTTGGCGTGGATACGCCCCTCCAATTCGGTGCCACAGCAGAGGGTTTTGAGTGTTCCCGTCTGCCCGCTCACGGGTAGCGACTGCAGCCACACAGCGGCATTTTTGCTGTGTGCCATATAGCGCAACAGTTGTACAAACGTGTCGGCACTCACCGCGTCCTGCGGAGCCAACCCGCATCCGTCCTTTATCAGTGCATTGCTCACGTCCACGCCCTTCCTGCGCCAGAACTCACGAAGATAGTCGCACGAGTTGTGTATCGTGCTTGGTATGGCGTAGCGCAAGCCGAGATAGCGGAAGATAGCCTCTGCATAGAGGTTGTTGCTGTGGATATTGGTCTCGGCAATCAATGTACCCAAAGGTTCCGACTTGTGGGTATAAATCACATTGCGTGGCGGCAGAAGCGGGTTGTAATCCGCCATATAGAAGGCGGGCATTTTCACGTCTATCCCCGCTTGCAGCAGTTGCTGCTGCAGATGCCGTGCAAGCAGCAGACCGGGGTTGGGAATGTCGCCTTTGACGCCGAACACCCCCAAGTTGCTCGGGATACAGCCCGTGAGGTAGCGTTCGTTGCTGAACGGCAGTCCGCTCACAAACGCCCCGTCGTAGGTAACCTTAGTACAGCGTATATGGTTGATAAATTGCAGGTTCGGGTATGCCGGTTCGGTGCGTGTAACCTCTGCTATTGTTCCTACGGCACCGCTTTTGAGTACGATATTCATCGTATTCGCCATGTAGTTGATGCCGAAGATGCCGGGTGCGTAGTAGTTGCCTGCATCTTCGCAGAGCCATGCAGGGTTGGTTGCTTCACCGTCGAACAGACTCATATCGGCAATTATAGCGCCCTCTATGCAGCGTATGCCTGCCGCCTGTACGGCACGCACCCAACGAGAGAGAAACGATTGCCGTTTGTCGCCCAGCGAGGGGTCTCCTTCGCCGCGAATGTAGAGGTTGCCGTATAGTGTACCATTCTCTATCCTGCCCGTATATTCAAGGGTTGTTGTAAAGCGGAAATCCGCCCCGAGTGTTTCGAGTGCCGCCCCTGTGGTAAGCAGTTTCATCACAGAAGCAGGGGGTACCACGTGGTCGGAGCGGTGCTGATCAATGATTCGCCCCGTGGTCATATTCTCCACGCGTACGCTCATATTCGCCTTGCCCGTAACCGGGTGTTCCGTAAGCAAACTTATCGATAACAGTATAGAAATCAGTCCAAACATCTGGCTAATAAAACAAAAGTCTGCAAAGTTACGCAAAATATATGAGATACGCAAGTCCGCCGTTTTTTTCACAGGGCAACGGCATCAAAACGATGTTTATGCAGTTTATGCAAGAATTGTAATGCATAAAGTGCATAAAAAGG
>DGIN01000075.1:9469-9730 GCA_002387325.1 Bacteroidales bacterium UBA4621
AGGTGGCGGGATTGCTTAAACTGCATATTTTTTTGGGGTTGGTGGATATAGATTCTGTGGTATGTGGCAATAGATATTTTATTTCGGGGCAAGCGCATCAAGAGACTTTGTCGGTCAACAACCGGCAACGACGAACAAACAACAGATAACAGGTCGGAAATGGCACAACAATCATCCCAATGGGCATCAAAGTGGTATCGAAAAGACATAACGACACGTATCTGTAGTTCGGCAAAGCCGATAACGACGCGGGACGCGTCG
>DGIN01000094.1:0-6942 GCA_002387325.1 Bacteroidales bacterium UBA4621
GTGTCGGAACACTCCCGACGAGGCAATAAAGCACCTTTTTACTCATAAAAATCATTTTTTTCAACATAGTTCGTACGAATGACATACGAATGACATAGACCTTTAAGCACGAGGTACAATAGATATGGTGCAATAATTATACCAAACATTATTAACAATGCACAAAAGAGATGGATATACGTGGTTATAAAATATATTCAGGCGGTATCTATATGGAACCAAGTGTTAGCAATGCGGTGCGGATGAGGAGCAACGAGTGTCAGGGCAACCGCATCAAAATAGTAACGGGACAATGAAAAAAAAAGTACAATAGTCCTCTAAATAGCATCGAAGTGCCGGCAAAAAGACATAATGGAACGCATATATGGTTCGGCAAAGCCGATAACGATGCGAGACACATAAGGCGTTCTACTCAGCCCACCGGGCTTCGTTATTGCTACAAAAGCACCCCATTTCGCTTATGGGCTTACGAGACTTCGCAGTCACTCAGTGCGTATTCGTTTGACGATGCGAGACGCGTTGTCTCCACAAGTGCATAGTATCCTCATACGGTTTGTGGCAAACCGACCGCGGACGGGGCGTCCGCGTCCCCAGCGATGGTGTCTGCGTCTATGGAATGGTGTCTGTGGTTCCGGAATAATACACTATTTTGATGCGGTTGCCCTGAACAAATAAGAAAAAAATTTGTGTATATCCATAAAAAACCGTAACTTTGCAGGGTAAAGGTATAATCGATGGTTATGGTTGTTATAATAAACCGGTAGCAATTATATGCATAACCAATGAGCAAACCGGTATGATATGTGTAACTGATTGAAAAATATACATTTATAACCGTTTCGATTTTTCCACCGGTTTGAAAAGCCGGTTTGAGTCAATTTTTTTATATAATTATTGTAACAAACAGTACTAAAAAACAATTATGGCAGAAGAGAAGAAGCAGCCTTCGGCAGACAAACTGAAAGCCTTGCAGTTGGCAATGGCGAAGATTGACAAGGATTTCGGCAAGGGTGCGATTATGAAATTAGGTGATGACAAGATAGAGGATATCCCTGTTATCCCGACGGGCAGTATCGGATTGAATATGGCTTTGGGTGTAGGCGGTTATCCCCGCGGGCGTGTGATAGAGATTTATGGTCCGGAATCGTCGGGTAAGACCACTCTTGCTATTCATGCGATGGCAGAGGTGCAGAAACAAGGCGGTATAGCGGCTATCATCGATGCCGAACATGCTTTCGATCGTTTTTATGCCGAGAAATTAGGGGTGGATACCGACAATCTGCTGATAGCTCAGCCGGACTGCGGTGAGCAGGCGTTGGAGATAGCAGACGAGTTGATACGTTCTTCGGCGGTGGATTTGGTGGTGATAGACTCGGTGGCTGCTCTGACCCCGAAAGCCGAGATAGAGGGTGATATGGGCGATAACAAACTGGGTTTGCAGGCACGTCTGATGTCGCAAGCCTTACGCAAACTGACTGCCACTATCAACAAAACGCAGACCACGTGTATATTTATCAACCAGTTGCGCGAGAAGATAGGTGTGATGTTTGGCAATCCGGAGACGACGACGGGAGGTAATGCATTGAAATTCTATGCCAGTGTCCGTTTGGATATTCGCAAGATAGGTCAGATCAAAGAGGGTGATGAGGTATTAGGCAACCAAGTGCGTGTAAAGATAGTAAAGAACAAAGTGGCACCTCCTTTCAAGAAAGCCGAATTTGACTTGATGTTCAATGAGGGGATTTCCAAAGTGGGCGAGGTGATAGACTTGGGTGTAGAGAACGGCATATTGAAGAAGTCGGGAAGTTTCTATAATTACGGAGACACCAAACTCGGTCAGGGTCGCGACAACGTAAAAAAACTGCTTCGTGAAAATCCCGATTTGATGGACGAGATAGAAACAAAGATAATGGAGACTATCAAGCAAAAATAACTGATTTTCCACGACAGGCAATGTACAATTTGAAGCGGTTGTACATTGTCTTTTTATATTATGGACTCCATACAATTGATACTTTCGCCCCGTGAAGCACACAAAGCAGAGCAGATATACCGTGTGGTCAAGCGCTCGGTGGACGCACGGCAGCACGAGTTGAGAGTGCTGCTCAGTGTGCTTGCGGACGATGAGGGTCGGAAGGTAGAGCGGGACGCACCTATTCCGCTCTATGAGCCGCCGCATTTCCGGGATGTTCATCGCGCAGACCATACGGCATATATCATCGGTTCGGGTCCGGCGGGGCTGTTTGCCGCACTGACGCTGTTGGAGCAAGGTATCCGTCCTGTCATTTATGAGCGCGGCAAGGATGTCAGTACCCGCAAGGTGGATATAGCGCGGCTGAACCGCAACCAAGGACTGAACATAGAAAGCAACTACTGCTTTGGCGAAGGCGGAGCCGGTACGTTCTCGGACGGCAAACTATTCAGCCGCAGCAAGAAACGCGGAGATATGCAGCGTGTGATGGAACTATTCCATTATTTCGGTGCAAAGGATAATGTTCTCTATGAGGCACATGCACATATCGGCAGTGACAAATTGCCTTCTATCATTCGTGCGATGCGTGAGTGTATCATTGCTCACGGCGGGGAGATACATTTTGAGACCTGTGTGGACGGGGCAATGTTTCACAGTTTGTGTGAAAGCGGTTTGCCGATAGTTCTTGCAATCGGTCATTCGGCACACGATACGTACCGTATGTTGCAGAGCGAAGGTGTAGTGCTTGAGCCGAAAGGTTTTGCGATGGGTGTGCGTGTGGAGCATCCGCAGGCATTAATCAACCGGCTGATGTATCATAACCAGCCGCAAGATGTAATTGATTTGGTGGGCAATGCTTCCTACTCGCTTGTAACCCAAGTAGAGAGGCGTGGTGTTTATTCGTTCTGTATGTGTCCCGGCGGGCATATAGTGCCGGCGGGCAGTAGTGCGGAGAGTTGTGTGGTGAATGGGATGTCTGCCAGTCAACGTAACTCGCCTTATGCCAATTCGGGTATAGTGGTGGAGATACGTCCCGAAGATATTATCAATGCACAAGACAAGCCACACGATATTTCTACGCTGTCGTTTCAAGAAAGGTTGGAGTACGAGGCATTCTTGCACGGCGCCGCTAAAAGCCAAGCCCCGGCACAACGTTTACGAGATTTTGTGGAAGGCAGCCAGAGCCGCGATTTGCCTGCTTGCAGTTATTTACCGGGGATAGTGGCAAGCCGTTTGGACGAGTGGTTGCCCGGGCAGATAGGTTGGCGGTTGCAACAAGGTTTCCGCGATTTCGACCGCAAATACCACGGTTTTCTTACCAACGAAGCCGTTATTCTCGGTGTGGAAAGTCGCAGCAGCAGTGCAGTACGTATTCCGCGCAACAAAGAGACGCTGCAGTCGGTATCCATTCCTAATCTCTATCCATGTGGTGAAGGCGCAGGGTATGCAGGAGGGATTACCTCTTCGGCACTTGACGGAATCAATGCAGCGCTAAAAATAGCGGAAAAATATGTATAATTATGAAAAAGCCAAGTCTTTTGTTATGCTGTGTATGCCTGCTGTTAAATGTCAGCATAGCATACGGAGATGTTGTCAAGCGAGATACATTGGTTGAAGATTTCTCTTCTCCCGATATTGCCCAATATAACACTTATGCCACCCAAGCCGTCTGGACTGCCCAAAATGGAATAACGTGGCATTGTGAAAATATGAGAGTCGGAAAAGTCGGTAAATTATTAGTGTCATCGGGATTGACATACTATTACAATGTCCAACGTACATTCGGTCGGTTGCAAACAGGAAAGATACGCGGATTGCACAAACTGTCTTTTGAGACGGCAAGCACCAAAGGCAGTTCCTATTCAGTAAAAGTCAGTTACAGTCTTAACGGGAAAGACTGGATAGAGAAACCTTTTCCGTTGCAAACTTCTTATATGAAGAGAGACAGCATCGTTTTCCCCGAAACGGGGGACTACTATATAAGATTCTATATCGGTGGTGTTGATAAACTGTATTTGTATTTAGACAATATCACATTTTATACCGAGCAGACAGAAACGGGTGAGCGGATGGATATTGTGGATTGGACGGCGAACAGTCTGACGCTGAATATGAACGGCTGTGCACCGGAAACAGGTGTGCAAGTAAGTATAGACGGAGGAGCGGAAAAGCGTATAGAAGAGGGGAGTCGTTATTCGTATCTTGGGCAAAAGGACCGAACCTATTGTGTAGAAACAGAGAATCTGTATGCAGGAAATGATGTACAGATTGAGACAAAGTACGGGGATAGTGAGGGTAACGGGTATATTTCCAACCGCACATACAAAGTACCGTATATCTATGGTGATTCCACAGTACACAAGCGGACTTATAATACCGATGATGACATAGTGGTGCGCGGCGGGAAAACCACCCTGACGACAGAAGTGGCGGTTAGAAATGTGTATGTTTATCCTGATGGAGAGCTGGTAGTGGCGGAAGGAGGCAAACTGACCTGCGCAAAACTATTTGTCCGCACCAATGCCACAGAAGCCGGCAGTGTGAGCGGCAATATACAAGCACACGAGAGTTACTACACACGTATAGTGGCAAACAAAACGAAGTATTTTCAATTTGCGCTGCCGGTGCAGTCCTTCACCAGCAACGTAGTTACGACCGCAGGCGATGTATGCGTATTGGATAAGCACTGGCGACTGAATACGTATGACACACAACTCCGTGCCGAGCAGGGAAATATAACCGACAACTGGGTTCGCTATACGGGTGAGACTATCGAGGCAGACAAAGGGTATGCAATACTTTCCGCATCACCGTATTACAGAGAGTATCTTTTTCCTGTGGTCTATTCATCGGCAGGCAGCGATGCCAAAGTGGCAGTAACGGCTCCAAAGGGCGAAGTGGATGTGGCGCATGATGGTTGGAACTATATCTGTTCGCCGCACTCGGGCAAATATGCAAGTGTCTTGGCAGACGATCCGACAGAGCGGGTATATGTATCGGAACTATCCAAAGACGGCAACAGGTATTGGCAGCACGTGGCAGACACTATCTATCCTGCCCGACCTTTTTATTATCAGGCAGCCGAGGCAGGAAATCTTGTTTTCGGGGAGACTTTACGTTTTGAAGCAACCATATCCGAGACGGTGGCTGCGCACATCCAAGCGGCAAACACCGTTGCCACACAATGGCTGCAAATCGGATTGTATGATACCGCAGGGCAAAACGATGAGACCCATATTTGTTTGCACCCGACGAAATTCCATACTACATACGAAGTGGGCAAAGACTTACTCAAGCTGCACGGGACCGGGCAGCACGTGGAATTGTACAGCGTTATGCCGTGCGGCGAACTATGTTTTAATGCCCTGCCGGATACGACAGCGGAGAAAGAGACAGTGCTTTGTACGGTTGTACCTCAGAGCGGGAATTATACACTCCGTATAAACAAGAATGCGTATATTGATCGCTTGGCAAAAGTAGTTCTGACAGACAGGCAAGAAAACACACAGACCGATTTAACAGACCAAGACTATACATTCAGTTCCCCGCAGGGCGAAAGCAAAGGGCGGTTCGCTATACGATGTGTATTCCGTACACAAGAAACGCCTACCGATATGCACGAAGTCAAAACGGCAGGCGTTGCACAAAAAATACTCCAAGACGGACAACTCTACATATTAAGCAACGGGATAAAGTTTGACCTGCTCGGACGCAGGCGGTGATGCTATTGTTTTCTGCTTTTTGCCAGCCGGATAACCTCTTCCGCGATGCGGGTAGCGGAGTCGGTTTGGGCGAGATAAAGCGCATTGATATGGAGTTGTTGCAGTTTCTTTTTGTCCTCTATCAGTTTAAGAACAGTAGGGATGAGTTTTTCTTTGGCTTCTACGTCCCGTACCAGTACAGCGGCATCTTTTTTGACAAGTGCCATAGCGTTGTGTGTCTGGTGGTCTTCTGCGACATTTGGCGATGGCACGAGTATAGACGGTTTACCGAGCAAACAGAGTTCGCTGATACTGCTTGCGCCGGCACGTGATACGACCAAGTCGGCCAAGGCGTATGTGTCGGGCATGTTGCTAAGGAAGGGTGTGATAACCGAGACCTCCGTGGTGGCAGGCATGTTTTTGACGATAGTGTCGTAGTAGGCTTTGCCTGTTTGCCAAATGACTTGAATACCGGAGCAGATAAGGTTGTTGAGTCCTTGTTGCATAGCCTCGTTGATAGTGCGTGCGCCGAGGCTTCCCCCGATAACCAGCAGTACAGGTTTCACCGGATCAAACTGCACCCCGAATTCTTTTTCAAAGTATTTCAATGCTGCTTCTTTGGTTCCTTGCGTCAGGTTCTGGCGCACAGGATTGCCAGTAAGTATGATTTTCTCTTTAGGGAAGAACCGTTCCATTCCCTCATAGGCGACACAGATTTTTGCAGCATCGTCTTTAAGCAGTTTGTTAGTAACGCCGGCAAAACCGTTCTGCTCTTGTAGAAGGATTGGAATGCCCATACGTGCTGCCACTTTCATAGCCGCCCCGCTCGCATATCCGCCTACGCCTACGCCCACATCGGGTCGGAATTCACGGATAATCTTTTTTGCTTGCCGCATAGAGCGCAGCAAGTCGATAAGTACAGAGATATTTTTCCATGGTTTGGAGCGATTGAAACCACGGACGGGCAGCCCGATGATACGGTAGCCTGCCTGCGGCACCCGCTCCATCTCCATACGTCCGATAGCACCGACAAAAAGGATGTCGGCTTTAGGGTCTAATTTGCGTAATGCGTTGGCTATGCTGATTGCCGGAAATATATGTCCGCCTGTGCCTCCGCCGGAAATAAGGTATTTCATATTCAATTAAAAATTAACAACTAACAACTAACAATTAACAATTAACAACTAACAATTAACAATTAACGATTAACATACATAGTATATATGATATTCTATCGGAAATAACTCACTAATCACCCACTAATCACCT
>DGIN01000094.1:6977-15142 GCA_002387325.1 Bacteroidales bacterium UBA4621
ACCTACTAATCACCTACTCTTGCTATTATGAGTCTATGGTGGTTTAACATATCATTATACTCATTGCTTTTTAGCGTGCAAATGTACAAAAAAGAATTGATATTGGCAAATTGGCATTATGGTGCAGACAGGCTGTTTATTATACGTAGCAAAAGAAAAACATTTGTTTTTTGTATAAAAACAGACTTTTTATTAAGATAGTGCAGAATAATTGAAATTTTATTCGTATATTTGCACCGCAAAAATAAAACGCATATGAGTACAGAAGCAAAGAATATCCCGCTGTTGGACTGCCCTGTGGATTATCTGATAGGCGATGCGAGCGGTAAGATAATGAATGAATACGGCAGATTTCCCTGCAAGATAAAGTGCGGTGTATATGCTTATATAGTCCGTGGTACCGCCCGTGCGACTATCAACATCACACAGTATTCGTTCTGCGAGGGAGATGCATTGCTGCTGGAGCCCGGCAGTTTCCTGCTGATTCACGAGTTCTCAGAGGATGCGCTGGTATATTATATACTGTTTTCTTCTTCATTTTTGGACAAGAATACGTTTAACAACCGTATGTCGCTGACCGCTTTGCAGTTGCGTTCGCCGATAGTACATTTAGCCAAAGAGCAGGGGGAGGTACTGAAGAATATGGCACTGCTATTGATGCAGGCCAGCAACACCCGTCCGCCGATGCTCAATTCGGAACAAATGGTACATATATTCAACCTATTGCAGTCGAGTTATGCCTCATACGCACGTTCTCAGGATGAGTATATTGTGCGTCCGACAGACCGCAAGACGGAGATATATCAGGACTATTGCCAGTTGGTACTGAAACACTATCAAGAGTGGCATCACGTGCGGCAGTATGCGGCGTGTATGCGTGTAACTCTTCCGCACTTATGTTCAACAGTGAAGAGTGTGAGCGGACGTACGGCAGGTGATATTATCACCGATGCGATACTGACTGATGCAAAAGCCCAACTGAAAATCACCACATTGCCTATAAAAGAGATAGCCATTTCGTTGGGTTTCGACAATGTGGCGTTCTTCAACCGCTTTTTCAAGTCGCATATAGGTGTAACTCCCAAAGCGTACAGGAACAGTTGAGCGGCACATTACAGATTACCATTCGTAGCATTATGGGGCTGCCTTTTTTCTGAAAGCAGCCCCGTATTTTATTTTTGTTCCTATTCTGTTCTGTTTTCGGGTTATCGGCAGGAGAAGCGGAAGAGGGTGGTAGAGCGGTACTCTTGACCTGGGCGGAGGGTTGTTGACGGCCAAGACGGGGTATTGGGTGTGTTGGGATAATGCTGTGTCTCGAGACAGACTGCGTGGCGGCGTCCATATACTTCACCCCGTTTGCCGGTAACGGTGCCGTCCAAGAAATTACCCGAATAGACCTGAATACCCGGTTCGGTGGTGAGTACATCGAGTGCAATACCTGTAGCGGGGCAATAGAGCGTTGCGGCATGTGTATAGGCGGCATAAATGTCAGTGCCGGCTGCTTCCTCTTCCGGACAAACCGTTCCGCATCGGCGGGGATTGAGTATGAAGTTGTGGTCGTAGCCGTGTCCGTTACGCAGTTGTGTGTTGCCGGCATTGATGTCCTGCCCGATAGGTTTGGGCGCAGACCAGAAGTCAAAGGGCGAGCCTGCTGATATGTCCGCTATTTCGCCTATGGTCATAAAGGTGCTATCGACAGGTGTCATACGCGTGGCATTGAGCCAAAGGGTATGCGATAGTATGTCGTTGTTTCCGTTGCCCGTGAGATTAAAGTAGGAGTGGTTGGTCATATTGATGACGGTGGGGGCATCGGTGGTGGCGGTATAGTCTATGCGGAGTGTGTTGTCGCCGGTGAGTGTGTATGTGCAAGTTGCTACGACGTTGCCGGGGAAGCCGTTGTCTCCGTCGGGGGAGTGGATAGTGAGGCGGAGGGTATGGTTGTCGGGTTGTTCGGCATCATACACTTGATACTGCCAGCCTGTAGGTCCGCCGTGTAGGGTGTGTCCATAGTTGTTGGTGAGGAGTTGGTAGGTTGTGCCGTCGATGGTGATACGCCCGTGGTCGAGACGGTTGGCGTAACGCCCGATGCAAGCACCGAAGTCGGTGGGGACAGTTTGGTAGTCGCGTACATTGTCGAAGCCGAGTACCACATCCCGCATCACGCCATCACGGTCAGGTGCAAGGAGCGAGACGATACGTCCGCCGAAATTGGTGATACAGACCTCCATACCATTGGTGTTGGTGAGAGTATAGAGGGCGGTCTGCCTGTTATTGACAGACGATTGGAACTTGTCGGGTCGGAGACCTGAGCGGGTGGCAGAGGAAGTGCATGCGCATAAGAAAAGAAAGAGAAAGACTACAGGGACTTTCCCCATTCCCCTCAAAGAGGGGGAGATAATCAGATTGTGTGTGTTCATATTATACTGCATTGTTTGGTTAGCGGTGAATAGGGTGCGTGCTTTGCGCCGGCAATCGCCTGAATTTTCCTATGCTTTCGGCAAGAAAACCAGAAGAAAATAAAACGAAAGTGGTTTATTCTATCGGGATTGACGGCTGAATCACCTAAGAATCACCTAAGATTAACCTATGCTTATCGGCACGAGAATAAAGGGACTGCAAATGATAGCCAAAGTGATGATTTTATGGGATTATTCTTCAAGCATAGAGATGACATATCGGTTGGCCGCACGGACAGAGTCGGGATTGACCTTGAGGAGACGGCGGTCGTAGGTAAGGAGACCGTTGACTTCGCCCTCGACATCGGAGGTCTGGGTATAGACTGCCGCTGAGAAACCTTGCGGGACAAAGGCTGCCAGTTGGCGTGCATAGCGGGTATATTCCGCCGTAACCTCGTCGGTGGTAGTGAACTTGATATATCCCCAGTTGCGGTTCTGTCCCCAGAGGTGCCCCTCGACAGGCAGACCTATACCACCGTACTCGCCGAGCACATTGACACGGTCCGGGTCGTATAGATACATAGCGGGTGCGGGGTAGTTGTGGAGGTCGAGTATATCACCGCAACGGCGGAAATTGCCTCCGCTGGCGCAGTTGACGAGACGGGACGGGTCATATTCTGCCGTCCAACGGGTAACGGCTTCGGTGTCGAACTGCCCCCACGCCTCGTTGAACGGCACCCATACAACGACACAGGGATAGGACATACAGAAATCCATGATGTCCTGCCACTCGCGGTAGTAGTCCGCCACCGACTCGGCGGTACGTGGTTGGTCGGTGCCACCCTCGTAGGAGTGTTGCGCCCAACGGTTGCCGCCCACGTCGCCACTCGGCATATCCTGCCAAACGAGCATACCGAGACGGTCGCAATGGTAGTACCAGCGGGCAGGCTCGACCTTGACATGCTTGCGGATCATATTGAAACCGAGTTGTTTGGCTGTCTCGATGTCGAAGACAAGTGCCGAATCGGCGGGGGCGGTATAGAGTCCGTCCGGCCACCAGCCCTGGTCGAGCGGTCCGTACTGGAAGAGGGTTTTTCCGTTGAGGGTCATACGCCAGATACCGTGTGCGTCCCGGGTCTTGCCGATACTGCGCATAGCAGTGTAGGAAGCCACTTGGTCGATGGTCTTGCCGTTATGGGCAAGAGAGATACGGAGGTCGTATAGGAAAGGCGAGTCGGGCGACCATAGACGGGGCTGAGCCACGGGGAGCGACACCTCTTCACCCGCAACAGCCGTAGCCTCGGCAACGACTTTGCCATCGGCAAGGAGGGTGACAGTGAGAGGGTCTTTTGCCGCCAGGTCGGACGTGCTGACAGTGGTGCGGATGACGTTTGCAGCAAGGTCAGGAATGGTTTTGACAGCCGTGATATGGTTTGCCGGAACGGGTTCGAGCCAGACGGTTTGCCATATACCCGAGACAGCGGTGTACCAGATACCATTGGGGTCAGCCACCTGTTTGCCTCGCGGCTGGTAGCCACGGTCGGACGGGTCGATAACCGCCAGTTCGAGGGTCTGCTCACCCTTGCCGTTGAGGTAGGGGGTAATGTCGATAGAGAAGGGCGTATAACCGCCTGTATGAGAGCCGGCAAGCGTACCATTGACATAGACATCGGTTTTCCAATCAACCGCCCCAAAATGGAGGACGATGTTCTGACCGTGCCAATCGCACGGGACGGTGAAGGTACGATGATACCAGAGTGCGTGGCGGTAGGGGAGGGTCTTTCCTACGCCGGAGAGAGACGACTCGAGGCAGAAAGGTACGAGTATATCACCGTCCCAGACGCGAGGCAGCGGGTCGCAGTCCTCGCGAATGGCATACTGCCACAAGCCGTTGAGGTTCTGCCAACGGTCGCGGACGAGTTGCGGACGCGGGTACTCGGGGAGGACAGCATCGGGGTTGATTTGGTCGCCCCACGCGGTAGAGATGTTGTTGCCTGCGGGGTGGTAGGTACGTTTGACAAACGGTGTACCTGATGGTTTGGGCAGGGCGGTATCGGTAGGCAGCGGTTCGCCGAAACGGGGAAAACCGTCGTCGCCCCACATAAAACGCTGCATACGGGGTGTGCGGGTGTCGCCCATACCTGCAGGGTCGGTTTCGTGGGAACGTGCGTGGTAGAGGATATACCACTCGGTGCCGTCGGGCGAGGGGAAGAAACTGTTATGCCCCGTACCATAGACCCCTGCTTCGGGTTTCTGTCGGAAGACGGGTTCAGGACTCTTCTGCCACGAAGCGGGGTCGAGGAGGTCGGCATCGGTGCGGGCGGTAAGCAGACCGAGGGCATAGTAGGGTGTCCAGCATCCGCTTGCCGAATAGGCGATATGGATATACCGCCCATCGGGAGATGGAAGAGGCTGAGGGCCCTCGTTGACATAGATGGTGTATGAGGGTGTGAAACCGTTCTCGTTGACCCAATGGCGTTCCCATTCGAGTTCGGGACGGGAGATGATGACCCGCTCGGACGCGAGTGTCCACGGATTCTCCATACGGGCGATATAGATACACTGGGTCTCGGTGCTGACACGGCGCGTCTGCCACCCCGACCAGACCATATAGAGTTCGCCGTTGTTCTCGAAGACGGAACCATCGATAGCCCAGTTGTTGCCGGGGTCGGTGGAGATACGTCCTTTCATCACGAACTCGCCCTCGAAGGGGTCTTCGTTGGGGTTCTCAAGGACATAGAGTTGGTGGTTGTCGGTGTTGCCGTCGTCGGCTGCATAATAGACATACCATTTGCCGTTGATACGATGTATCTCGGGTGCCCAGAGGTCGAACATATTGGTTGAGTCAGTGGGTGTCCAGATGGTCTTGCAGGGGGCATTGCGGACATCGGTGATGTCGGGCGTTACCCACAGGCGGAGACAGTTCTGAGTGGTGTGCATATAGTAGTAGTTGCCGTTGTAGAAGAGTGCCCACGGGTCGGGGCCGCATTGGGGGAACAACGGGTTTTGGTAGAGTGCCTGCGGCTGCTTGGCACAGCCTGACAGCACGAGGAACAGGCAGAACGAGACGAGATGCATCGTTAAGGAAAGGAAACGTTTCATTATTGCGTTTGTGTGTGGTTTCTACGCACACGCTACCGCGGTGCGAGAGAAATGAAAGAAATAAAGGAAATTCTAAGAACGTTAATTATCGTATAATTAGACGTTAATTTCTTTGGAACATATAATTACTTAACCATAAATTTATTTGGTTACGTAGGGGACGTTATCGACACGGTAGAGGTCGGAGAGGAGGTAGTAGCCCGAAGCGATGTATGTGGCATCCAACTCGACGGCTACGCGGAAATAGAGGTAGTCGCGGTAGTTGTTGACATAGTAGGTGGCATCGCGGTACTTGGACAGATCGACCCGCATACTGACCGTAACCTCGTCCGTTACTTTGAGCGGGCGGGAGCCCTTGGTAAGCGTGGTAGCGGAATTGACATGCTGATTGGTGCCGACATAGACGTATGCACGCGTAACCATCGGGAGTGTATCAGGGAGACGCTCGTCGGGGTTGCGGCGGATACGCACCGTCACCTTCAGTTCCTTGGAGTCTGCATTGAGCGGATCGAAGCCGACCGAGTCGATGAGATAATAGGGGATAACCTCGAAATCACGCTCGGCATTGCCCGTGAGGGTCATAGGGATGGTATCATAGCCGAGACCGGCACCGAGAGAATGGAAATCGACGAACCGGAAGGGATACTGACGGTTGTCGAGGGTAAGGTAATAGTCGCCCGCAAAGAGGAGTTGGGCAAACGTACCGTCCTCGTTGATACGGATGGGTGTGCCTCCGTCGTTTTTGCCGAAGCCTTTCTGTACCGCCTTGAGAACAGACTTGTTGCCATCGAAGACATAGGGTTTGCCCTGATAAGTAACATGACCCGTAAAACGGCACTCGGGACCATCGTAGTTGTCGTATTCGCAGGCGGAGAGGCATAACGCCAAACAAAAAGCGAATAATATATTTAACTTTTTCATTGTTGTAAGATTTATAAGAACGTTAATTATCGTGTAATTAGACGTTAATTATTTTCTATGGAACATATAATTCACCACGCATTAACCATTAATAAACAAAACCGGCAAAACCTTTCTTGCGGGACAACATATCCCGCGCCTGTTTGCTTTGTTTTCACATCTCCACATTGTCCTATCTTGTTAGTGGTTGGGGTTGGTAACGATGTACGGGTTGCCGTCGTCTTTCGGATAGGTGGCATAGTACATGGTATTGTCAAACTTAATCGGGTCATTGGCAATACCGAGGGCACCGCGATGTTCGAGTAGCACACGGCGGAAAAGCCATTTGCCGTTGCGCTCGTCGCCCGGCGCATAGACGCGGTATGGCCACAGACCGTAGGTCATTGCCTGCTCGTTGGATGTGTTGTACTCCCATACCTCGTCGGCAGTACGCCAGCGTTTGAGGTCGTTGTAGCGATGGTCTTCGAAGGCGAGTTCTACACGGCGCTCGTTCTTGATACGGTCGAGGTCCAACTCGGAAGCCGTAAGGCAGAATGCATCGCCCCCTGCACGATGGCGAACCTCATTGACCAAAGCAAGGGCTGTCTCCGCCATATTGAGACCATTGTACTCGGCGATACCATCCTCGTTGAGGTAGTAAGCCGCCTCGGCAGCGTTGAGAAGCACCTCGCCATAGCGGAAGACAATGTAAGGAACTTTGCTGCTCCCGTTGTTCTCCGAACCGCTTGTCTCGTCCACATACTTGCGCAGGAGCAAGCCCGAATGACTGACATAGTTGCTCGTTATATGCGGACCTTCTGCACCCGTGATAGGTTGATTATCATAGTAATTGAGCGTTGTGGAGTTGTCCACATCCTCCATAGTAGGTGCCATCTTGAATGTCCAACCGCTGCCGTTGGGTATAGCCAGCCCCGCACGCAGATCGACTGCCGCACCGCGGAAAGAAGTGCCCGGATAGATGACCGTGGCGGCAAGGCGCAGGTCGCGACCGGCAAAGAACTCCTCTGGGCTGTCGAAAAGGCGGTACGAGTTGTTGGAAGAGGTTACGCCCGTAAGAGTCTCGGCTTTGTTCCCCCCATTGTAGGGGTTGAACGGCTCGCAGGTATGGGTAGCCGCCATCTCATAGCAGTCAAGCAGGTTGGCAACAGGATTGACACAACTGCCGCTCTTGGTATCGGGACGCAGGCTGCGCGGGACCGTCCAGAAAGTGAAATTGTTGGTAAAGTTGGTACCATCGTAGGCAATCTCGAAGATAACCTCGGAGTTGTTCTTCGCTTGGAATAAATCGCCATAATCGGATGCCAGTGAATAAACACCCATAGATTTGAGCGACTGCCAGGCATCAACACACTGCTTGAGATAGCCGTCGGCTTTCTCGCGGGGGATACCCGTTTCCAAACCGGTGAGTACGAGACCTTTGGCAACACTCTTGTCATAGTTGTAAGCAATAGTACCCGCATAGAGGGCGGCACGGCACTTGAGTGCCAATGCACTACCCATCGTGGCACGCGTGGTGGTGCCTGCGGCAGCAAGGTTCAGGTCAGTGGCAATAGCATCGAGTTCGCCAAGAATGAAATCATAGATTTCGTACTCTTTGTTACGCGGTTTGGCAAGCGATTTGGTATCGGTGGTATATTCCTGTACCTCGGTGAGCAGCGGCACACCGCCCATACGCGAAACCAGCACGAAATAGGTGTAGGCACGCATATAACGCGCCTCGGCAAGGAAATAGCGTTGGTGGTCGGC
>DGIN01000063.1:0-9381 GCA_002387325.1 Bacteroidales bacterium UBA4621
CACCTCGCGCACCATACGCGTCTATACGGGTGCCAAACTGGACTCTGTCAAGATTGACGGTTGCACGTTCCGCGATATGAACGCCTGCGTCTTTGCTGCCGAAGCACCGAATATGCTCAAGTATTTCGGATTGACACGCTCCACGCTAGTGAATATACGCCATACTGACCAGAAATACTTTATCTATATGAACTACGGCGAGAGTTCCACCGATGGCACGCGTGTGGACATCGACCATTGTACGTTCTACAATTGTATCGCCCGCCGCGGGGCATATTTTTACAACGTAAACGATGTACATGTTACCAACTGTATCGCTGCCTACGCCGAACCTGTGGACGACACCAAGTCGTTTGCCGTATATGGCGACAAGAGCGAAATCAGCAATACCATCTCCTACAATGTTTCGGTCTATGGCGATGCGACCAAGACCGCAGTCAGCAGTCAGAACCCGTATTTTGTAGATGCTGCCGGTAGTAATTTCCAATTGGCAAAGAACTCACCCGCTGTAGGGGCTGCCACCGATGGTAGCAACCTCGGTGACCCGCGTTGGGGAGTAGCAGACAAAGACGCAGACCCGTCGCAACTGCCGTACACTCTATACAAAGTGCCGTACAGCATGTCGCCGACCACGAGCAGCGTGCGTATCCTATGGCAGACTACAGACACCGTCTCTATGGGACAGGTGCGCTACGGTACATCGCCCGACAAGTTAGACAAGACCTTTTCCTCACGCGGCGGCTGGAACATCGAGGGCGAAGGCTATGTCCATGTAGTGGAACTGACCGGCTTGCAGCCCTTCACACGCTACTACTACTCGGTAGGCGACGGCAAGCGCAAAAGCGATATTGTCAGCAGTTGCAAAACCGCTCCCGAAAAGAACACCGCTTTCCGTATGTTTATGATTTCTGACATACACGAAAACTCGTGCAACAACTGGCAAAACGAGCAGACCTTTATCACCGAAACGCTCCGTCCGGACTTTGCCATGTTTATCGGCGACTTTGTCAACCACGGTTGGGAACGGGCATGGAACGAGTCGTTCTTCAACCCCGGCAAACCGTTCCTCGGCAGCGTTACTTTCTCCGGTGCTATCGGCAACCACGAGACCTATCTGCGCGATGAAGTACACCCGGCAGGATTTACCAACTACCATACCTACTACGATTATTTCTCGTCGTTCTCTCATGGTGAGAGCGAAGGATCGGTAATCGACCCGCGCGGCGAAGCCTATTTCACGTTCAACTACGGCGATGCACAGATTATCTGTCTTAACCTGAACAACAACTTTGACGCAGTATATGACAGTCCGTCGTTTGCCAAAGGTTCGAAGCAATACAAATGGCTCGACAACCAACTGAAAAACAGCACCGCCAAGTGGATACTCATCTATGCACACGTAGGTATCACCACTTCGGGTTACCACGGGCAGTGGAACGAGGAGAACCACAATATCATCCGTCCGCTATTAGAGCAGTACGCCAAACAGGGCAAGCATATTATCTGCTTTGCAGGCGATGACCATAGTTTTGAGCATGCACAGAAAGAGGGTATCAACTATGTGCGCCCCGGTTGCGGTCGCAATGCCAACTACTCGCAGGTTACTACCCTGCCCGATGCGGCTTATACACTGATGTACCGCAAAGTAAGTTGTTTCTCCACCCTCGATATGGCTGCCGACGGCAACTCTATCGAACTGAACGCTTATGACTCGGTAGGTACAAAATTCTACTCCTATACGTTCTCGCTGAGCGACAAACCGCTTCCGTCGGTGTATATCAGCCAGCCCAACTCGGGTACAGGCGAGCAGTCCGACTCGGTGGTGATCCGTTACTCTGCGTCAAGCACTTCCCCCGCTACGGTAAGTCTCTACTACACCTCGGAGAACGAGCCGAAGAACGGCACGCTCATTGCCAAAGATCTGAGCGGCAGCAATGGTATGCACGCTTATACATGGAATGTGCGTCATCTTACGCCCAAAGGTACTTATTATATCTACGCCGCCATCACGAATGCGGACACCACAGTCTGCAAGATGGCAGCCGCACCTGTTGTTTTGATTTCCGATACCGTAGCCCCACCTGCTCCCACCCGTTTTGGTTACGCCCGCGAGGGAGAGCAACTGACGCTCACGTGGTGGAATCCCACTCATCTGATTCATAAAGAGCGGGTACTGGCTACCTTCGCCGATGGCTTGGACAATGCGTTCCAAGCCATCGATGATGGCGAAGAGGGGAGTGCATCGCTCTCATTGGTCGAAGGTAGGAACGGCGGCAAAGCAGTGCAGATCGACTACACCGTCTCAAAGGCATGGGGACAGGGTTCGGCTGCATATATCTTTCCGGAGCCTGCCAACTTGAGCGATACCTATACGCTTGATTTCTGGTACAAAGGCGATGGCAGCGGCAACTCGCTGCGATTGGTGGTTTATAACGATATGAATGGCAACAATGAAGCCGCCGATGACAACGACGATTGGTGGTACAACGAGTCGGTGTCGCTCAAAAAGACGGCGTGGACCCATGTATCGATAGATATGCGTTCGTTTGCCTCTTTCGACTGGCACAGCAACAGTGAATCGCACAATGCGTGTAATAAGGTAAAAGGTATCCATTTCATTATTCCGAGTTCATCGGCCTGCACGGGTTCGATTGCGCTTACCGACATCCGTCTCGGTGGTGAGGTGTTTCCTGCTCCCGACTATGCGGGTACTGTCATTGTGCGCAAGCAGGACGCTGCACCCGAAAGCATCAGCGACGGCGAGGTAGTCTATGAGGGCAACCAAGAGATCTGCACGGACAAGACTTTGGATACAACAAAGCCCTGCTATTATGCCGCTTTTGCCTACGACGACCTGTATAACTACTCTCCTGCCGCCACGCTCTACTACGACCCCGAAGTGCCGTTTCTGGCAATAGAGGAAACCGCTGTTGCTGCCGCACCTCGCAAGGTACTACACAACGGAGAAGTATTGATTATCTCAGGCAACAAGGTATATTCAACACTCGGTATTCACAGGGAACTGACTGCTGAACAACCCGATAATCACCCGATAATCACCCGATAATCACCCGATATAATCAACGCAAAGTAAACGAATATACAATGAGAAATACCTTACTTACTCTCTGTATGGGACTGCTGCTTGCTTCGTGCAGTCTCAATTTCTTTCCTTCTGACGAGTTGAACGCCGAGATGCTATTGAGCGACGAGGCAGGAGTCGAGTACATTATGGACGGCTGCTATGCGTTGCTCAAAGACGAGGTGGAATACATCGGTTATTCGAGCGGTAACAGTTATGTGAAGCACTTTTTCCAGATGGCGGAAGCCCCGTCGGACAACACAAACCTGTCGGGCAAAACCACGTCGGCTATCTACCAGGCTACCACCTATATGATGACCGACAACCTGAAGAACGTAGGCACAATGTGGATGGTGGCATACAAGATCATCTATATGACCAACACCGTCATCGAGTCCACGCCCGAGGGACAGAACGACCAACTGCTCGGCGAAGCATATTTTATGCGCGGAATGTTGCATTTCCATTTGGCGACGTTCTTTGCCCGAGCCTATTGCTATGGTACGGACAATCCCTGTGTACCGCTGATGACCACCACCGGCAGCCCGTCGGTGCGTGCGTCTGTGGGGACGGTCTATGACCAGATAGAGCGCGACCTGAAAAAAGCCGCTACACTGTTGGGGGCTTCGCGCGGCGACAACGGCTATCCATGCCGCAATGCCGCTCTGGGGCTCCTTTCGCGCCTGTACCTCTATATGGGGCGCAACGAGGACGTCATCACAACCGTCAATACGATGCTTGGCGACAAGCCCGCGAGCAGTGTGCTTGTCTCGGGTGAGGATTTTGCACGCACTTTTGCCGATGCACGCACATCAAAGGAGGTGCTTTTCTGCGTGGCACACGAACTGACCGACAACCGCGGGACAGGCAGTATCGGCTCGATGTACAACGGCGACGGAGGCGGCTGGGGCGAGATATACCCGTCCGACCCGCTACTCAACCTCTACGAGCGTTACCCCGCCGATGTGCGCTATGCATTGTTCATTCAGCCGCAAGTACAATCCGGTGCCTCCCCTGATGAACGAATGGTGTATTTCCCGGACCCGACAGGCGACGACCCCACAGCAGGACGGCTGTGTCTGTCTTTCCCCGTCAGCGGCACGGCAGAGGGCTACACTTTCCAATACGGCGGCAAGACTTATACCGTTTCGCCCCGCACAGTGAACGGCGAATATACGGAGTGGTATGTGCAGTATCCGAACAAACAGGGTGGATTGGAAGATTGTGCCGCACGTATATTGCCGCCTATGCAGATGCGTTTCGGGTATCCGAAGTATTTTTCCACCAAATTCAGCGGGCAGGACGGTGAGCCGCAATTATCGTCGCCGGTATTCTTACGTTGGGGCGAGGTGATACTTAATCGCGCGGAAGCGTATGCAAAATCAGGCGAAACCGACAAGGCACTTGCCGACATCAATGCTATCCGCATCCGTGCGGGTATTCCCGCTGAAGGACTGTTCTCCGCCGCCACGATGCACGGCTACACCTCTGTGGAGGACATTGTAGCCGACGAGCGCCGTATGGAATTAGCCTTCGAGGGGCATCGTTTCTTCGATGTGTTCCGGAACGGAAAGGATATGGACCGCCGCTATCCCGGTTCACAGGCATGGACGACAGTCCGTCACGACGAGCCGCATATCCAGTTCCCCATTCCGAATGCCGAATGGACGGTCAGCGGCATAGAGCAGAACCCCGGATACTGACGAGGAATTATGAGTTACAAGATTGTTGAAAACGGACAAGTTTACATTCTTCGTGATGGTGTGCGTCACGATTTATCGGCGCAACAGTAGAATAAAAGAGTATTTATGTGCCGAATACACATCGGCTGTCTGACTATCAGTTCAGGCAGCCGTTTTTGAGTAATAAAAAGCCTTCGCACTTGTGGATTTGGCCAAAAAGCAGTATCTTTGCGGCATAAAATGTACAAAAAAGAACTGACATATTATTTTTCCACCCCTATCGCTTACATAGTCATCGGGTTGTATTTGCTGGCTATAGGGCTGTTTCTGTGGGTGATACCGGGTGAATGGAACATTGTGGAGTCGGGTTATGCCCAGACAGACGGGCTTTTTCAGTTGTCGCCGTGGTTGCTGATGCTGCTCTGCCCGGCACTGACGATGCGTCTTTTTGCCGAAGAGCGTCAGAGCGGCATGTGGGACTTGCTGCGTACCAAACCCGTTTCGCTTGGACGTATCGTCTGTGGCAAGTATTTTGCGGCGTGGACATTGGTACTGATTGCCCTTCTGCCTTGTGTGGTACACTATTTTGCCGTAGCATACATAGCGGAGCCTATGGGGAACATCGACGGAGGTGCTTTTGCCGGGTCGTTCATAGGGTTGGTGCTGCTCAGTGCGGTTTTTATGGCAATCGGGCTCTTTGCAGCCACGTTCAGCCGCAGCCAGATAGTCAGTTTCATCCTGGGTGCATTGGCGTGTTTTGTTCTCTATTGGGTAACGCTGCAAGACCATTACCGCAGTCTGTCGCGCGGGGTGATAGACCTGCGTGATGTGGTTTATCTGCTGAGTATCTGCGCTATATCGATTATCCTGACCACGGTTATCATAGACCGACTTACCCGCAAATAAGATGACACGTATCGGACTATTGAGCGACACGCACGGACTATTAGACCCGCGTGTATTGGAGCATTTCAAAGATGTGGACGAGATTTGGCACGCCGGTGATATAGGCAGCGAAGCGGTGCTGCAGCGCCTGCGTGAGTTCAAGCCGACACGTGCGGTATATGGCAATATGGACAGCGGCGATGTGCGCTATTCGCTATCCGAGTTCTACCATTTCCGTGTGGAAGATGTCGAAGTGTTGATGACCCATATCGGCGGCTATCCGGGCAAGTATAACCCGTGGCTACTGCCGATGTTTCAAAAGAGTCTGGATGCACTCAACCACCCAGACCGTTCCCGGAGCGCACGCATTGACCTGTTTGTATGCGGGCATAGTCATATACTGAAAGTGCAGTACGATTCGCACTACCGTTTCCTTACAATGAACCCCGGTGCGGCAGGCAAGCAAGGTTGGCAAACCGTCCAAACATTGTTGCGTTTTGTGATTGACGGTTCACAAATCCGTGATTTGGAGGTCATAGAACTGGAACGATTATAGACAGCGCATATTGTCCAAAAGACAGCGAAAGATGAGCGTTTTAACATATCAATAAGGGAGATATTCTGTCAGAAAAGGTCGAAAAAGCGTAAAAAGTGCAAAATACATGTTGCAAAACATACAAAATGCTATTGTGGGTATCGGCAAAAAGCAGTACCTTTGCACTCGAAATCAAAACAACACAATCTTTTTTGTACCTTAAAAAAAACAGACTAATACCTTAGAAAAAAGTCGTCGTGAGACGGCTTTTTCTGTTTTTCAGGGATAACGGGTAATGAACTTTTTGTATGCCGGTTTTTAGTTTGTCTGTTTGCAAAAAAAAGTGTACCTTTGCCGTCAGAACACTAAATCCTTATTATTTATGAGATATACAAGATGTTTTTTCTTGATTATGCTGATTGTCTGCTTTGTTGCATGCGGTCCGAAAACGCCTACAGTCGCCGAGCGCCGTGCGGAAAAGCGTCAACAGGACAGTATCGCCCTTGCAGAGCAGGAACGCTCTATAGCGTATTATGATTCGCTCTATCAGACTCTTCTGCCTGTTGCAGACTCGCTGCTCAAAGAGTTCCAATATGACAAGAATGAGAAATATGAGCAGAAGGGCAAATATGTGCATCGCTTGCTCCGCAGCACACAGAACACCCGGCGGAATTATATCCAAGCCTATGTAAAGGACGATGCGACCACGGAGGTCAAGTTTTTCTACTATGGTGCCAAACAGGCAGATTTGCAGGAGGTTATTCTCACTTCCGACAGTATGTCAGACACTTTTCGTGGCTCCACTCACGCTTTTGAAGCAGAGGGGTGGCACGAGACTCTTACGCTGGGGCAGGACGATGCTATCCGCTGCCTGAATTTTATAGATGTCTATTCCGCTGCACGTGTACGTGTCTGTCTGAGCGGCAACCGGTCTCGTGCGGTGTTCTATCTTTCCGACAAGGATAAACGTGCCCTTATCAGTACTTATCTGTTAGGTATTACTATGCGCGACATCCGCGACCTTGAAAACCGTATCCGCATCACGTCTCTCCAGATAGAGAAATACCGGAAACGCCTTGCGAATGTTGGAGAACCAAACAAGGGTCAGGAATAAGAAAGTACGATACAAAAAGAGGGTGTCTAATAAGTCTAATAAACAAGTCTGCCGACTTGACCGTGGACGGGGCGTCCGCGTCTCCGACTCTACATATATAATTTTACGGAAAAACGACATTGAAAAGAGGCTGCCTACACTTTGTCAGGCAGCCTCTTCTTGTATATAAGTACCGAAATTACTTGTTCAGAGCCAGGGCTACGTTTACGGCGCAAGCCACGGTGCAACCTACCATCGGGTTGTTGCCGATACCGAGGAAGCCCATCATCTCCACGTGTGCAGGTACAGAAGAGGAACCGGCAAACTGTGCATCGCTGTGCATACGTCCCATCGTGTCGGTCATACCGTATGAAGCAGGACCTGCAGCCATGTTATCGGGGTGCAAGGTACGGCCGGTACCACCACCCGAAGCCACCGAGAAATACGGTTTGCCTGCCAGGATACGCTCTTTCTTGTACGTACCTGCTACGGGGTGCTGGAAGCGGGTCGGGTTGGTAGAGTTACCTGTGATGGATACATCTACGTTCTCGTGCCACATGATAGCCACGCCTTCGCGTACATCGTCTGCACCGTAGCAGTTCACTTTTGCACGCGGACCATTGGAGTAAGCCTTGCGGCGTACCTCTTTCAGTTCTCCCGTATAGTAGTTGAATTCAGTTTGTACGTAGGTGAAGCCGTTGATACGGCTGATGATCATAGCAGCGTCTTTTCCCAGACCGTTCAGAATGATGCGGAGCGGTGTTTTGCGCACTTTGTTTGCCATTTCGGCAATCTTGATAGCACCCTCAGCAGCAGCGAAGGATTCGTGTCCTGCCAAGAAAGCGAAGCACTGTGTCTCCTCTCGGAGCAGACGTGCAGCGAGGTTGCCGTGTCCGAGACCTACTTTGCGGTCGTCAGCCACCGAACCGGGGATACAGAATGCCTGCAGCCCGATACCGATAGCCTCTGCAGCGTCAGCAGCGTTTTTGCAACCTTTTTTCAGTGCGATAGCACTACCTACCACATACGCCCATTTTGCGTTCTCGAAGCAGATACGCTGGGTTTCCTCACACGTGAGGTAGGGGTCCAAACCATATTGTTCGCAAATCTGATTTGCTTCTTCAATGCTCTTAATGCCATTGGCATTCAAGGCTGCCAAGATTTGTTTCTCGCGACGATCTTGGCTTTCAAATTGAACCGGACGAATCATAGTCTTACTCCTTTCTTGGGTCAATAGATTTAACTGCGCCCTGCTCTTTGGTCGTACGACCATAAGTGCCGGTAACTTGTTTGAGGGCCTCGTCAGCGGGTACGCCTTTTTTGACAGCGTCCATAAACTTGCCCATATGTACATATTCGTAGCCGCACACCTCGTTGTCCTCGTCGAGGAATTGTTTGGTGATGTAGCCTTCGGTCAGTTGCAGGTAGCGTACTCCTTTCAGTTTGGTGGAGAAGAGCGTACCGTTCTGGCTTACCATCCCTTTGCCGAGGTCTTCCAAGCCTGCACCGATAGCCAGTCCGCCTTCGGAGAAAGCCGATTGGCTGCGTCCGTAAACGATTTGGAGGAACAGTTCACGCATAGCGGTGTTGATAGCATCGCAGACGAGGTCGGTATTCAATGCCTCAAGGATTGTCTTTCCGGGAAGGATTTCTGCTGCCATAGCGGCGGAGTGTGTCATACCCGAGCATCCGGTGGTCTCGATGAGAGCCTCTTCGATGATGCCGTCTTTTACATTCAGTGTCAGTTTGCAGGCCCCCTGTTGGGGAGCGCACCAACCCACACCGTGTGTCAAACCTGAAATGTCTTTGATTTCGGTAGCCTTCACCCACTTGCCCTCTTCCGGGATGGGTGCCGGTCCGTGCTTCGGACCTTTGGCTACAACGCACATTTCTTGTACTTCTTTACTGTAAATCATGTTTATTGTGGTTTATTGTATTGTTTATATTTTGGCAATACCCAAAAACTTTTTACCCCGCAAAGATACGGCGATTTTTTGAAATACACAACAAAAAATCGCAAAACGCCTACTTCACTTTGCGAAATGATTCGGCAGTCTTCTTATACAGATTGCTGAACAACCCGTTAATAACCCGTTAATAACCC
>DGIN01000063.1:9439-15562 GCA_002387325.1 Bacteroidales bacterium UBA4621
ACCCGTTAATAACCCGATGAAGTCAGCATCATTGTATATAGAAGGTGCGTATGGAATCGCAGACGTGGCGTGGGTTGCGCAGGAGCGGTCGGGTGGAGTAGAAGCATTCGCCCGTTATTTCGGGTATGGTGCGGTTGAGACGCATCTGGCGGCTTATCTCGTTGCCGGTGCGCCATGCCGCTGCCTCTTTTTTCCCACCTTCGAGACGGTAGGGAGCCATACCGATATAGAGTTTGCAGCCTGCGCTGTGTTTTGCCCACCAGTGTGCCAGTATTTCATAGTCTGCAGTGGGTTTGCCTATTTCCCAATAGAGTTGCGGTACCACGTAGTCAATCCAGCCTTCTTGCATCCAGAGCAGCACATCGGCATAGAGGTCGTCGTAGTTGGTAATTCCCGCACGGGTGGCACTGCCGTTGATGGAATCACGGCTTTGGTTGCGCCACACTCCGAAAGGCGAGATACCGAATTCCACTTCGGGTTTGATCGAGCGGATGGCTTGGTGTATATCTTGTATCACCCTATTCACGTTGTTGCGTCGCCAGTCGGCTATGTTGTCAAAGCCGCGCGGGTTGTCCTTGAAGGTCTGCGCGTCTGGTATCTGCTGTTTGCCGGCGGGGTACGGGTAGAAATAGTCGTCCATGTGAATGCCCTGTATGTCGTAGCGGCTTACGATGTCTTCCACTACCATACAGATCCAGTCGCGCGTCTCGTCCAGACCGGGATTGAAATACCACTGTCCGTTGTATTGCCAGAACCATTCGGGGTTGCTTTTGAAGATATGGTTTTGCCACATAGCCGTAGCGGGCGATTGGGCAAGATTGACGCGGTATGGGTTAAGCCACACATGTACCGCCATATCGCGTCGGTGCGCTTCTTCCACCACGAATTCCAGCGGGTCCCATTCCTCTTGTTCCCCCCATACGCCCTGACTGCCCGTCAGCCAGTTGCTGATAGGCTCCAATTCCGACAGATAGAGTGCATCGGCAGTAGGGCGCACCTGAAAAATAATGGCATTGATACCTATACTATGCAGCGAATCCAGGAGGAACAGCATTTCCTCCTGCTGCTTTCCGGTGTTGCCTACCGCTTCGGGTGTAGGCCAGTCGATGTTCGCCACCGTGGCAATCCATGCGCCGCGGAAAGCAATGCGGTCGTTGGCAGGCAGACTATCTATCTGCCCATAACTGCTTGCATACGACAGCAATAAGAATATAATGCCGCAAATCCGTTTCATATACTAGGGAAAATGTGATTAGGCATTGTGCATGGCACATTGTACCCCCCCGTTTTCTACGTGGAAAATCCGTGCATCGGGGTTCGGACGGAGGATGTCGGTGAGATGTTGGCGGTCGGTGTCGGTGATGAAAATCTGCCCGAAGCGGTCGCTGTTCACAAGGCGCACGATACGTTCCACCCGCTCGCTGTCCAGTTTGTCGAAGATGTCGTCCAACAGCAGTATCGGTTTTCCGAGATAGAGTGCCTGCGCCAGTTTCATTGCCAGGAGGTAGGTCTTCTGCTGCCCCTGCGAGCCGACACGTTTGAGCGGGTATTCTCCCAGAAGCATCTCAATTTCGTCTTTGTGAATGCCTTGGCTTGTCCAACCGAGAATCAGGTCGCGCTGCCGTGTGCGGGTGTATGCTTCCTGCAGGTTGCGGTCGGATAACTGGCTGATATACTGCAATCCAACAGTCTCTTTGTCTCCTGAAATATCGGCGTACATTTTCTGAAACAGCGGCACAAACTGCTCAACAAAGCCTGTCCGTTCCCGATAGATATACTCCGCCAAAGGAGTCATCTGCATTTCCAGCACCTCGAACAAGTCCCACGGCACCTGCTCCTGCTCGGCATATTGTTTGAGCAGTGTGTTGCGCTGTTTGAGCAAGGCGTTGTATTTGCCCAGTTGTTCGAGGTAGGTCTTGTTGCATTGCGAGATGACCACGTCCAAGAACCGCCGGCGTTCCTCGCTGCCGTCTTCTATCAACGCTGCGTCCTGCGGGCTGACCATCACCAAGGGTATCAAGCCGATGTGGTCTATCAGTCGCTTATAGTCTTTTTTCCCCCGTCGGAACTGCTTTTTCTGCCCCCGTTTTATCCCGCACGAGATGAGAATATCTTCCTCTTCATTATGCATTGAGTATGCTCCTTGCACCATTGCCATATCCTCGCCATGGGTGATATTGAGCGAATCGGTGGCATTGTAGGCTGACTTGGCAAAACTGAGCAGATAGATAGCATCGAGGATATTGGTTTTGCCTTGTCCGTTGAGTCCGACAAAGCAATTCAGTTTTTCCGCAAAGCGCAGTTGCGCCTCGCGTATATTCTTATAATTGAGTATGTCCAGTTCACGGAGAAACACTTCTTGATTAGGTTGAGGAGATGTTTAATAGGTTTATAGGGTTAGGAAGTTGAACATTTTCAGCACATAAACTCATGCGTACAACTCCACGTCCTCTTTGGTGATGGTGCTTCCGGCAAGGATGATGAGCCGTTCCACCACGTTGCGCAGTTCGCGCACGTTACCCGTCCACTCGCGTGTCTGCAATGCTGCAATGGCATCGTCGGAGAAAGTCTTGGTGGCAATACGCTGTTCGTCGCATATTTGTTCGGCGAAGTAACTGACCAGCAGCGGAATATCGCTTATGCGCTCTTTGAGGCTCGGTACGTGGATAGGAATGACATTCAGGCGGTGGAACAGGTCTTCCCGGAAACGCCCTGCGGCAATCTCGCGTGGCAGGTCTTTATTCGTGGCGGCTAATACGCGTACATTCACTTTGATAGGTTTGTCGCTGCCCACACGGGTAATTTCGTTCTCTTGGAGCGCACGCAGCACCTTGGTCTGTGCCGCCATAGACATATCGCCTATTTCGTCGAGGAAGAGTGTACCGCCGTCTGCCTGCTCGAACTTGCCCGCACGGTCTTTGATAGCCCCTGTGAACGACCCTTTGATATGCCCGAACAGTTCGCTCTCAATCAGTTCGCTCGGTATGGCGGCGCAGTTTACCTCTACCATCGGTTTGTCGGCACGGTTGCTACCCTCGTGAAGCAGGCGTGCTACCACCTCTTTGCCGGTACCATTGGCACCCGTAATCATCACCCGCGCCTCGGTGGGAGCCACTTTGTTGATGATGTCGCGCACGTGTTCGATGGCACTGCTTTCGCCCACCATCGGGTTTTTCTGCTGTGCCACTTTCTTGCGCAGAGTGCTGATTTCCTGTTTGCCGCGTCCTACTTCCACGCGCAGGTTCTTCTGCTCGAGGGCATTCTTGATAGTGATGAGCAGGCGGTTGAGGTCAAGCGGTTTCTCGATAAAGTCGTATGCTCCCTTTTTGAGGGCTTCCACGGCGGTTTCGATGTCGCCGTGTCCGGAAATCATCACGACAGGGCAATCCACATAGGTCTCGCCTTCGGCAGGCTGTTTGAGTGCAGTAAGCACCTCTATGCCGTCCATCTCGGGCATTTTGACATCGGAGAAAATGAGGTCGTACTCGCCCTGTCGGGCTTTTTCCATACCTTTTTTGCCGTCCTCTGCCACATCTACGGTGTGTCCCTCGTCTCCCAGAATCTCTTTGAGCGTATTGCGTATAGCCCGCTCGTCATCTATCACTAATATCTTTGCCATATCGTATCTTTGTTTCCGCTGCAAAGTTACACATTTTTCCGCACTCCCGCAAGAGGCTCAAAAAAGTCCTTAAGGTCTCGCAAGACCTTAAGGACTCTGTTACTCTACTATATATAAAAAAAGAGGATTGTCTCACGACAACCCAATCTTTTTACTTAACCTTAAATCTAATACCATGAAAAACACAGTGCAAAAGTACGGCATATTTTTGATACTGCCAAATAAAATGCAAGAAAAATATGTTTTATAGCATATTTTTGTGCATTTTGCAAAGTGAATATGTCAAAGTCGGGTGCAGTATTAGTAGTTTTGGCATATCCATGCTGCCAAAAAGCGGTCATATATGCTATAGACGCCATCGGTCTGTGTAACAAGGTCGTCTGCCAATAGGGCTTTGGCAGCGGATTGCACAGAACTGACAGAAGGCAGATTGTAGCGTTTTACAAAGTCGCCCGAAGTTATATTCTGTGCTTTGCCTGCTTTGGCAATCGCTTGAAGCAGTTGTTTCTGTTTGGTCGGTACTTTGTCCATCAGTTCGCGGAATGCCATTTGCTGGCTTTCTACGATATTCAGGAATGCCACCTCTATTGCCTCTGTTGTGCAGCAAGCCCCCGCGGGTGTAATGGCGAACAGTTCGTTCATCATCATTTGTATAAACCATGATATGCCGTCAAAACGGTGATATACCGCTTCTACGACCCGGCTCTCGACTTCTTTTCCTGCCTTGTGAAACAGCCGTTGTGCAAATTCGGTATAGGTGTCCAAGGGGATCGGTTCCAGCCCCATAATGATAGTGCTTTGGTAAAAAGGCTTTGTCGGGGACAGGAACATCTGCGACATCATATGTCGTTTGCTGCCGGCGAAGATAAACTGTGCATTGTGGCAATGCTGTATATGGGTGCGCAGTATGGCTTCCACGGCTGTTTCGTCGCGATACCCGGATATTTGCTGGAACTCGTCAAATGCAATCAAGCAGGGCTTGTCGGCGGTGTCAATGTAGGAAAAGATCTCGTCTAATGTGGTCTTGGGGGTAGTAATATCTCCTAACGACAGGTCGAGAGTGGGAGTACCCGACAGATTGTCAAACTTAACGCCCACTTGCAAAGAGCGGATGATTTGAAAAAAACGTTCTTTCCATTGGGTGTTGCGCGGTTTGAGTTGGTTGTATATATTGTTGGCAAACAGGTAGATCATCTCCGAGAAGGAGCGTGTGCCATAGATGTCAATAAAGAATGTGTAGTATTGTTCTTGCAACTGCGGCTGTTGGAAGGTGTGTTCTATCAGCCCTGATTTGCCCATACGCCGTGGCGAAATCAAAGCCACATTGCGCCCGTTGGTCAAGTGTTTGGTGAGGGTGGCGGTTTCTTCTATGCGGTCGCAGAAAAATTCGGGCGATACATATCGCCCGACAATAAACGGGTTTTGTGGTTTGTAAGTCATATCAGATAAAGATTATTGAAATTATAATTATTGAACTTTCAATAATTGTGCAAAGGTACGATATTTTTGCTGTATATGCAAGTGGTAAAATGTTTTTGAATGTGGATTGTATAAAAACAATGCAGGCTACCCATATGGATAGCCTGCATAAAATGGAATTCGTGTAGTGATTACTCTACAACAGCACCAACGGCGTTGAATTTGACGCCATTGCGGATGATAACGAGTTGTCCGTTCTCAATCATCTTAACGGCTTTCTCTGCAATGGTGGTATTGTTGATAGCAGTGTTATTGATTTTCTCAACGGTAGCACCTGCTTGGAAACCAATGCTGCGATCGCCTTTGGAGGTTGTACGCACGCCCAACTTACCTGTAACAGCAATCTTGTCGCCTTCTGCCACACCCGGAGCGGCAGGAACACCACGATAAACCTCAAGAGTGGAACCTTTTTGTGCTCCCGCTTCAGCACCAAAATAGAATGATTGGTTTTTGTATTGGTCGCTGTACTCATAAGCCAAAGTAACAATACCTTCTACACGATAGGTTTTCTCGGAGTATGTATTGTCTGCCATACCCTCGCAGAGTGTGATGGCATCTGCCATAGAGATTTCTTCTGCTTCAATAGCGGGATTGTCAGATTCACCCTCATAAATAGTTACCGTTTTAACCTCCCATGTAGGGCATACACTGGTCGTGCTTACATAAACAAGAGCCAATTGAATGTTTTTACCTGCGTATTCGTCAATGACCGCTTCGTCATCTTGGAAAGTCCATGATGTACCTGCGGGCATTCCGATAGTGATGTCATTCCATGTTGCACCTTTGTCGGCGGAAACTTTCAGTTTGAGGTTTGTTGCAGCACCTTTGTTTACTGCTTGGTTTAGTTTGATAGTGGCTTTTTTCGCTGCTGTCAAATCAATTTCCGGTGAAATGAGCCACGACTCTGCTGCTTTTGCACTACCTACGTATGCACTGGCTTTCATATAACTGCTTCCGTTATATGTATCCAATTTCCAGACCCAAGTTAAACCATCTCCGAGTTCCTTGTTGTCAATAGTCCAGCC
>DGIN01000005.1:0-57727 GCA_002387325.1 Bacteroidales bacterium UBA4621
CGTGCTACTGCGGAGTCACGAAGAGTTTGTTGCAGTTTTTCTACCACAGTTTAGTCAATTTGTCAATTTATAAATGAAGAAATTTGTAAATGCCCTTTTCATTGTGCATTACGCATTATCACAATGCCTCGTCCTCAGGTTTCTGCGGACGGGGTAAGTGTGATTTCTTTTTGAGCCACGCAGCCTTGCGTTTCTCATACTCTTCGTAATGGGTTTCCAAATAGCCGTCAGCCATTAGTTGCAAACAATGAACAAAGGACAATGACAATGAATCTACTTAATACCGAGTTCTTTCTTTACGGAAGGCATTACGTCTGCTGCATCCTGTGCGATATACACCATAGCGGCAGAATCAAAGATATAGGTATAGCCCTCTTTTTGCCCTACCGCTTGGATAGCCTTTGACATACGCTCGTGTACAGGTGCAATCAATTCTTGCTGCGTCTTCTGAATATCCTGCTCTGCCGTCTGGTAGAAGAGTTGGATACGCTGCTGCATCTCTTGCAACTCCTGCTGGCGTATCTGTTTTACACCGGCAGCCATTGTAGCCTCTTGTGCCTGATAGTCTTGTGCTTTCTTTTGCAGTTCTTCCTGCATCGAAGCCAACTGATTCTCGTACTGTGATTGCACGGTATCCATCTTCAGTTTGACAGTAGCCATCTCAGGCATCAGTGCAAAAAGTTCCTGTGTGTTTACATGTCCGAATTTCTGTGCCGAGGCAATCATCGGGAGTGCCAAAGCAAGTGCTAAAATAAGTTTTTTCATTATTGTGTTTTGTTATTAATATCCGTGTTTGTTCCGTTGAATGATGGTCTATCCACCTTATATCCACCTTATATCCACCTTATATCCACCTTATATCCTCCTTACTTTTCAATATATTTTCTATACATATCCACCCGTCATCCACCCGACATCCACCCGACTTTTCATTACGCAATATACATTGCCCACTACCTATTGAAATTATTTCGCTCCGAGTTTTTGCAGTACTTGGTCGCTAATATCCAGTTTGCTTGACATATAGATGAGGGACGGGTCGGAAGAGCGGTCTTTGACAATGTCTATATGCTTCTCGTTTGCAAGTTCCTGAATAGCCGTATAAATCTCGTCCTGTATAGGCTTGATGAGTGCTTCGCGTTTTTTGAACAGTTCGCCGTCCTGCCCAAAGTACTTGCGTTTCAGTTCCAGCACCTCCTGCTCTTTGGCAACAATCTCTTCCTCGCGACGGTGTTTCATCTCCTCCGAGAGGAAAATCTGCTCGGTCCGATAATTGGTTGCCAGTACCTGTGCCTCCCTGTTGAGTGCATCAATCTCTTTTTGCCAGCGTTTGCTAATCATTGTCAGTTGTTCGTTAGCCGATTCGTATTGTGGCAGATTTTTCAAAATGTATGCCATATCGATATACGCAATCGACTGCTCCTTTGCTGCAAAAGAAGGAAACACACTCAACAAGCAAAACAGCAAACCCAAACCATATAATAATGTCTTTCTCATATATAATCGTCTTTTTGTCTATAGTCCAACATCTATCAGCCCCGACGGTCCACTTTACAATTCCTGTCCGAGGACGAAGTGGAACTGGCTCTTACCGTACTGGTCGGAACCGTTGATTTTGTCGAAGCCCCATCCCCAGTCGATACCAAGCAAACCGAACATAGGCAGGAAGATACGTACACCCACACCTGCGCTACGTTTCAGGTCAAACGGATTGTATTGCTTGATGTCGGCGAAGCAGTTACCTGCTTCCAGAAATGCCAACGCCCAGATAGTGGCACTCTGCTCCAACGCAATCGGGTAGCGCAACTCCATTGTGAACTTGTTGTATACATAGCCCATATTTCGTCCTGTAGCGGCATCGTACGGAGTAAGCGAACCCGACGTATAACCGCGCATACCTACATATTCGGTGGAATAACTGGTGTAACTTGACATTCCGTCCCCACCCATATAGAACGTTTCAAACGGTGATTTCGCATCTTTGTTGTAATTGCCGAGGTAACCGAATTCCGCACGCGTCATCAGCACCAGTTTAGAGTCTTTGCTCAGCGGTGTGAACACCTTTCCCGTAAATTTCCACTTGTGGTACTCAATGAGGTTGTAGCGTTCCGCCGTGGTCATCGTAGAGTAGTCCTTACCCGAAATAAGCGAATACGGCGGCGTGATCTTCAAACCGAGTGTAAACTGCGAACCGCGACGTGTGTAAATAGGGTTGTCGATACTGGAACGCGAGAACTGCAGATTGAGTGAAAGGTTGTGGCTTGTTCCGTTGGCAATCAGCAGATAAGGCCAGTCTTTCATCATATACATCTGATAACTCAATTCGCCATAGAAAGTAAAATAGTCATCAGGCCAACGCAGACGTTTACCATATCCCAAACTTACACCAAAGGTGCGCAGATATTTGTCTTTATCCGCATACGCCTCCTGCATCTGTTGATAATAATCCGAAGAGTTGCCGTATGCATAATAGTTGTTATAGTATGTATTATACAGATTCTGGTATGCGTTGTAATAACTCTGTGCATACCCTGTCTGCTGCGCAAAATAGATGCTTGCGCTCAACGAATTCGGACGTTTTCCGCCTAACCAAGGTTCAAGGAATGAGATACTTGCAGAAGTATAATAGATACCATTTGTACGGGCATTGATAGAGAACGTCTGCCCCTCGCCTTGCGGCACAATGCGGTACGCTTTTTTGTTGAACAGGTTCTGAATGGCAAAATTGGTAAATTTCAATCCCAACGAGCCGACCAGACCTGTAGCCCCCCACCCGAGTGAGAACTCAATCTGATCACTTGACTTGGTCTCCAACTGATATGTAATATCCACAGTCCCGTCCTCCGGATTCGGTTGTATATCCGGCACCAGTTTCTCTTGGTTAAAATGCCCCATCTGCGCCAATTCACGCAACGAGCGCATAATATCCGACTGACTATAGAGTTGTCCCGGCTTCGTATAGAGTTCGCGCCGCACCACATGCTCGTAAACACGGGTATTGCCTACAATATTGATTTGGTTAATCGTAGCGGGTTTGCCCTCGTACATACGCATCTCAAAATCAATACTGTCGTTCTCCACATTCACTTCCACCGGTTCCACATTGAAAAACAGATACCCCCGATCGGTATATAGTTTGGCAACCGCGTCATCGTCCGACTGCAACCGTTCGTTGAGCGTCTTCAGGTTATAGACATCGCCTTTTTTCAACCCCAACGTAGCGTCCAGCAACTCATACGGATAGACTGTATTTCCGACCCATTTGATATTACGAACATAGTACTTATCTCCCTCGCTGATAGTCATATAGACATCCACGCGGGTAGGGTCTTCCGGATTGGAAACCACACTGTCGGCAACGATATACGCATCGCGATAACCTATTTCGTTGTACTTCTCAATTACCGCCTGTTTGTCTTTTTCATACTCTTCGGTAACAAATTTCTTGGTGCGGAAGAGATTGATGATGTTGTTGTCATTCGTCTTCTTCATCGCCTTATTAATCTGATTGTGGGTCAGGGCTTTGTTACCGGTGATGTAAATCTTCCCGACCTTGGTTTTGGTCTTCTTATCCACATTGACAGCCACTTTCACATAGCCGGGGTGGTCTTGGTCATTGAACTCCAACACCTGCACCTCGGCATTATGAAACCCTTTTTCGGAAAGATACTTCTTGATAACCGTCTTTGCATGGTCGGACAGGTTGGGTGTCATCTGGCTTCCGTTACGAATACCTACCTTGACCTCTACATCTTCTTTCTCACTCTTTTTCAAACCGTTATACACCACCTCCGATACACGCGGACGCTGCTTCAGTTCAATAAGCAGCCATATTTTCTGCCCCTCTATCTTCTTTGCTTTGATCTTTACATCAGAGAAAAGTCCTTGTTTCCAGAATCGTTTTATAGCCTTGGTAATCTGATCTCCCGGCACTTCTATCTTATCCCCCACAGCCAGACCGGAGAAGCCTATCAGCACAAAGTCTTCATAACTATCCGCCCCGGACACTTCTATCCCCGCAATCTCATAGGTCTTACGCTGCAGCGAGTATTCTATTTCAGGAACATTCGTTTCCGCGCTGTCTTGTATGAACGGGGAATCCGTCCCTATCGTATCTCCCGGCACGGGCTGCCCAACAGCCTGTGCCGATACGGCTACAGATACAAGCAAAAGAAAAAACAGTATATTAACGAACTTGTTCACCGGTCTTGCCAAATCTACGTTCACGATGTTGATAATCCACAATTGCTTTATAAAACTCCCCGGGCGTAAACTCGGGCCATAAACAATCGGTAAAATAGAGTTCCGAATATGCCAACTGCCACAACAAGAAATTACTCAGACGCAATTCCCCACTGGTGCGTATCAGCAAATCAGGGTCAGGCATATTACGTGTTGTCAAACACGATGATACAAACTCTTCATTGATATCCTCTATGCGCAATCCTCCTGCGAGTGCCATTCTTACAGCCTCCTGCATAGCGTGTGTAATCTCCCACCGAGCAGAATAACTGAGTGCAATCACCATATTCAGCCCCGTGTTCTTACTTGTTTCACGCATACATTGCTCAAATTTCAGCCGCGCAGTTTCCGGCAGACGACTTATGTCGCCTATAGTGAGCAAACGCACGTTGTTCTGCATCAGCGTCGGGGTTTCTTTCACTATCGTATCCACCAACAGATTCATCAAAGCATCCACTTCCTCTTTGGGGCGGTTCCAATTTTCGGTAGAAAACGTATATAGTGTCAAATACTCTATTCCTAACTCAGCAGCGGCAACGGTAATATTGTGTACGGTCTGCACCCCTTGCCGGTGTCCGAACATACGCGCCAATCCTTGCCGTTTTGCCCAACGCCCGTTACCATCCATAATGACGGCCACGTGCCTCGGCATACGCGATTTGTCTATTTGGTCTTTATAATCCATATATTCAGGTTATTCTTAATAAAAATCTTCAAGGTATTCAAGGCTCTACTGACCTTATTTATCAATATCCATACAAGTACGATTTATCAATCCATACAAGCACGGCAAACTTTCCGCTCTTTGGCAAATTCAAAAACTATGCCGAGAGTAAGTTGCGAGGTAACATCAAAGTTCAATATATTACTGCCGTTCATATCAAACGAATTGTTCAGTATTTTTACACCTTCCAGATTATCAGCCATATATATATTATGCTGCCAAGCCAGATTCAAGCCGAACCTTTGCGAAAATTTCCATTTCAAGCCGAAGCCCATCGGTATATAGAAAGCCACAGGCACCTTGCCACCGTAGTCGCTCCAGTCCCAGCCGCCTATATTCATTCCGTTGCCATAGACTGCGATGCCCACGCCGAGGAACATATAAGGTGTCAGCGGCTTGATACGTGTGTCGTATGTTTTTCCTCCAAAGCGGAAAAAGTTAAATTCCGCCATCGCATCAAGGTTGATCATCTGCGTACTCCACAGAGTCTCCTGCTTCTGCATCCGGTCGTCGTATCCGTATCCCGTAATACGTTGCGTCAGTCCTTTCACCTGCAACGCCCACCGATTGGTAAACTTATACCGGAAATGCGCCCCGTATGCTTCACGCGGGTTGTTGAAAATATGCGTTGTAGCATCGCCCACATAGTATCCGCACCCTGCCTGCAAACCAAACTCGCACAAATAAGGTCTGTCATCGGCAAGGGCAGCCATAGAGCATACCATTCCTGCGAGCATTACCCATACCCGCAACAATCTCCCCGCGTTGCGACCGCCCCATGCCCTATGTACTTGCTTGCTGCCCATTGATTTTCCAAATACGATTAGCGTGCAAAGTTACACAAAAAAAAAGACATACGCAAGTGCTCTGCCATTTTCTCCACAGGAAGCGCACCAATCGGGTCATTTTCTATTCTACGACGCTACCGGACAAAGGGCGTTTACCCGACACTTGACACTATGTTTTCCTCTACCGCAAGCGGCAAGAAAAATGAAAGACATACAGACAATAAACAGGGGCATTTTTCAGAGCTGATGGCAATAGCGTGCAACTACAAATTTAGCATAAATTAACATATAAAATATAACTCGCTGTAATATAAGCAAAAACAGCCGAATCACATACGAATCACATACGAATCACATATGAATCACATAGACCTGATAGCACAAGGATAGGACAATGAACAATGGATAATGGACAAAATTATGTCTAACAAGTCTAAAAAAAATAAAACAAACAAGTCTGACGACTTGACCGCGGACGGGGCGTCCGCGTCCCCTGAATGGTGTTTGCCGGTCCAGAATAATACATAATTCTGATGCGGTTGCCCTGACAAAATATATTATCCCTTGTTTATTTCACAAAAAAGCCGTATCTTTGCCCCATAAACAAAAAAAATATTATGTATGCAGATGTAAAATGGTATGAATACCTGTCTATTGAACGCGAACGCCAGTCGTTCTTTATATTCAACAGATATTCGCGGGAGAAGGTGTCCTACGATATTTTTCCCGACTACCGCAATTATTTTGAAAGTGATTTCGGTCGGGTGATTTTCAGCAACGCCGCACGGCGTATGCACGACAAGACACAAGTATTTCCTCTTACTAACGGTGACTCGGTACATACGCGTCTGACACACTCAATGGAAGTAATGAGTGTAGCAGCCTCGTTGGGTATAGGGGTATGCCGTAATCCCGAATTCAGGCACACCTACTATAACGATGACCGTAATTGGGAATGTGAGATATCCGCCATACTTAAAACGGCAGCCTTTGTACACGACATAGGGAACCCGCCTTTCGGGCATTGCGGAGAAAATATCATACAAGACTTTTTCAAGCACAAGGGAGCGTACCTGTTAGACGGATTAACAGAACAGCAACGCCTTGATTTTACCCAATTCGACGGTAATGCACAGGGCTTCCGCATCCTGACAAAGATGCCATATCTCAATGATTTGTATGGTCTGAACCTTACCTACTCCACCCTCGGTGCATACTTGAAATACCCCAATACCGGTTCCAAAGACACAAGCGGTAACGTGGCTTTGCACAAACACGGAGTATTCACATGCGAACAGACGATATTGGAACATACCGCCTCACATTGCCATCTCTACCGCGAAGACGGCAGCATCAAACGCCATCCGCTGTCTTTCTTAGTGGAAGCGGCAGACACTATTTGCTACCGTGTAATGGACTTAGAAGACGGTATCTCCAAACAGTTGGTGAGCATTGAGCAGACTTTCAGTTACATAGCCCATAGTCTGCAATGCGAGACTACGGACATCGTCAAGATGGTGCATCTGGAAAAAAACTACAATCAGGGACACTATACGAAAGAGAAGATGGTGGTTGATTTGCGTGTGGCACTGATGAATTATCTTACGCACACAGCCGTACGGACATTCATAGACCATCTGCAGGAAATTGATTGCGGTACTTTCAACAGAGAACTATTGGAAGAGGACCCGCTTTGCAATGCTTTGGGAAACTTTGAATTGGAACAGATATTCCATACAGCGGAGATTGCACGTGCGGAAATAACCGGAACTACCGTTTTATGCGGCATATTAGACAAGACCCTGCACCTGCTTATTGAAAAACAGGATTGGCGTGTAGAGAAACTGATTTCCATTTCAATGCAACGCTTGGCTGAAGCGGAATACAAAGCCATACACCCCGAAATTCCAGCGGACAAGGCTATTGATATTCTGCACCTTGACCGCTACAGCCAACTACGATTGGTAGTGGACTGGGTGGCAGGTATGACCGACAAATACGCCCTTGATACCTATCGTTTCCTATGCGGGTTGTAATGAATTAAGGATAACATTCTACGCAAACACCTGTCGCCTTATTCCGACAGGTGTTTGCGTATCCAAGTCACAGTTACATACGCTAATGGTGTTGAGCAACATATTTCAATCAGTACTTTGGCTAACACCTGAAAACCTATCATTGTCATTACTTGCGAAAAAGAAACCATACCCGCAAAGGCAATAAAGACAAATATAGTGGTGTCCAATGTATATCCGATTAGCGAACTGCTGATAGTGCGTGTCCACATCGGTCCTCCGACACATTCTTTCAGCCTGCTCATTACCCAAGCATTTGTAGTCTCCCCTACCAGAAACGCACATACCGAAGCAAACATAATACGCGGTACAAAACCAAATATCCTCCGATATGCCTCCTGCCTACCGACCGTCTCGACCGGCACCGGCACCAAAGTTCCAATCCATGCGAAGAATGTGAAAAGGATTTGGCAACAGAAAGTCAGCAATATCAACCGGCGAGCGGTCCGAAAGCCCCACACTTCTGTCACCACCTCGCCCAACATATATGTAATGGGAAATATAATAGTTCCAGCATCAAAGATACTCAAATCACCTATTTGGATGATTTGCGTAGCCATCACGTTTGCCGTCAAATAACAAGTAACCATTACGGCTGCAATGGCTACCAATATGTTGCTTTTGCCATATTTCATAGATAAGGATTGAACTGCTTCTCTTGTCCTATAGTGGTTTGATAACCATGTCCGGGGTAAACGATTGTATCATCAGGAAGTTGTCTGAGTTTATCAAGCGACTGTATCAGCAGATGCATATCACCACCTTCGAGGTCAGTACGCCCTATTGAATCCTTAAACAATGTATCACCGGTAAACACACATTTCTGCACCGGCCAATAGTAGCACACGCAATCCTCTTTATGTCCGGGAGTACGCAGCACCTCTATTCCCTCAAAGTCCGGTATATGCAATATGCCTTCTGGCGGATAGATAACAGGCTTTATGTTATATGTACGCCGCATAAAATCCACCCCGCAAACATGATCAGGATGTGTATGTGTTATCAGCAAAGCGACCGGCGAAAGATTTTCTTTGTCAAGGAAATCCGCCATTCGCTTTTCTTCCGCCTCTCCATACATACCCGCATCAATCAGCAGAGCCTTATGATTCTGCTTTTTCTCGTCCCATACCACGTAGGTACATTCACGGTATGGATTGAAATAGAAAGGTTTGATTGTCATTCGTTATGCGACCACCCTTGTGGCAGTCCGGGATTAAATGATGGCAAAAACAGAGTATCCTATAACTATCCTATAACCATCCTATAAGGAATCACCTATACCTTATTCGGTGGAGAGATACAGGTTACATAGGTAAGTAGATGACTTGCTTGTTTTCAAACCAGTCGCCCGCAAAGAGTTGGCTAATAGGCGTAACCTCCACACGCTTTTGGAATGGACGCAGTTCGTTTGCCAAATCGCCCCCCTTGAGTACCAGCAGTCCGTTTGGCACGGCATTCCGCTGGGTACGACTGATATTCTTCTGCACCAATTTGACCAAATCGGGCAAAGACATAACGGCACGCGAAACCACAAAATCAAACTTGCCTTTCTCCTCCTCTGCACGTTCTTGAATACAACGTACATTGGTCAGTCCCAGTGCATTGGATACCTCTTGTGCCACACGAACCTTTTTGCCGATAGAATCAATGAGTGTAAACTCACATTCAGGAAACAAAATAGCCAACGGCACTCCGGGGAAGCCCCCGCCTGTCCCTACATCAAGAATCTTGCTCGCCGGCTGAAAAGGCAGTATCTTAGCAACAGCCAACGAATGTAGGATATGGTGTTCGTACAGATTATCAATATCTTTGCGGGAGATGACATTAATCTTGCTATTCCAATCACGATAAAGCGCGTCAAGCGCAGCAAACTGCTGCTCTTGACGCGCTGTCAGTGGAAAGTATTGACGGATAAGTTCCATCGAGAGAATTTGTAAATTGGTAAGTACGTCAATTCTCTTACTCTTCTGCCATATTGGTGAAGACATTTTGTACGTCCTCATCCTCTTCTATACGGTCAATGAGTTTCTGAACGGACTCTTTTTCCTCGTCAGTGAGGGTTTTGTAGTCATTCGGAATACGCACGAACTCGCAACTCTGGATTTCGAAACCGTTGTCCTCCAGATATTTCTGAATTTGTGAATACTGGTTGAAATCACCATATATAATGATGTTTCCGTCCTCATCATTGCCAAGTTCTTCTACACCGAAGTCTATCAATTCGAGTTCCAATTCGTCCAAATCAACCCCTTCTTTCGGGCTAACCGTGAAACAGACCTTACGGTCAAAAAGGAACTGCAAACAACCTTGTGTACCCAGTGTTCCGCCATGCTTGGTAAAATACGAACGGATATTGGCAACTGTACGCATATTATTGTCGGTAGCAGTCTCTATGAAAATCGCCACGCCGTGTGGTCCGTATCCTTCATAATTGATTTCTTTATAGCCTTCCGATGACTTATCGGTGGCTTTTTTGATAGCACGGTCAATATTTTCCTTCGGCATATTTTCACGTTTACACTGCTGAATGAGCGTACGCAAACGCGGGTTGCTATCGGGATCCGGACCGCCCTCACGAGCAGCAATTGTAATTTCTTTACCGAGTTTGGTGAATGTGCGGGCCATATGCCCCCAACGTTTCAGTTTGGTTGCTTTGCGATATTCAAATGCGCGTCCCATACTTGTTTATTTTTTTGTTTATAAGTTTATAAGTTTATGCGTTATTGGTTCTGTACCGTATCCATCGGCATAGTCTGAATGGTGTCCTGCTTGGGCAGCAAGGTAGAATCGGCGTGATCAAGAATTGTCTCATAGGTAATCTCCTCAAAAGTGATATTAAATTCCACGCGACGATTCAACGCACGTCCTTTGGCAGTTTTGTTGTCTGCTATAGGCACTTCCATTCCGTATCCGTGAGCAGTCATACGCTCTGCGGGAACACCTTTCTTCACAAGATAATTCATCACTGCGTGTGCCCGTTTATCGCTCAGTTTCTTATTAAAATCGGCTTTGCCTACATTGTCGGTATGTCCTTGTACCTCAATGATAAAAGTCGGATTTTCAATAAACGTTTTAGCAATTTGGTCAAGAAGCGGATACGATTTTTTCTTTATGTTCGCTTTTCCGTTTTCGAACTGGATGCCCTGCATAGCCTTTTTGAGAAGATTCCGCACCGCACGTTTCACCTCAGGACAGCCCTTATTATATGCGGGGCCTACCACAGTAGGACACTCGTCTTTCCAATCGGGTACTCCGTCTCCGTCCGTATCAATTTCGCAACCTCTCTCGTTTACAAAACCTTTAGCCTCTGCCGGAGTGCCAGGACATTCGTCAAGATAATCGGGTACACCATCATTGTCAGAGTCTATCGGGCAACCTTTCTCGTCCACAGAGCCATACGCCTCTTTGGGGGTATCGGGACACTCGTCCAAATAATCAGGAACACCGTCGCCATCGGTATCGAGCAGGCAACCCTTTTCGTCAATGTAGCCTAATGCTTCTATCGGCGTACCGGGACATTCGTCGCGCCAATCGGGTACTCCGTCACCATCGGTATCCAGTTCGCATCCTTTCTCATCCACCATTCCGATAGCACCGGCAGGAGTGTTGGAACACTCGTCAATATAATCGGGTACACCATCACCATCGGAATCTACCGGACAGCCGGCACTATCTATCAACCCGTAAGCCGATTCGGGTGTACCGGGGCAGCGGTCAAGATAGTCAGGAATCCCGTCTCCATCAGAGTCTATCGGGCAGCCAAGTGCATCCACCTGTACATTCTTTGGCGTATTAGGACACATATCCAGACGATTGTAAATACCGTCCTTGTCAGTATCTTTCTTGTTTTGGTTGGTTCCCCATACAATACTGAATCCTATTGCAAGATTGATACCTTTTGCTTTGTAAGGGATAGGACAATGAATTGTTTTTCCTCCCCCCTGCTCTATATCATAATAAGCATACGAGGTGGGTATATAGTCCATTGCCAACGTTAAGTTAACACCATCATACGGCATAAAACTGAGTCCAGCACCGAGATTACTATACTTGCCATTATTCACAAGCGAATAACTGAGGGCGAGGTTGAACCAATTACACGGGCGCAAAGCCGCACCAAGCGTAACCTCTTCATACAAACGACGGTTGTACAAGCGTGTCTTGGACACGACACCTATCCCTATGCGGTTGTCCCAAAAGTTGGCATCAACACCTACATTGAATTTGGCACTCAGCATACGGGCAAACCCTGTACCTACCATTGTAGCGGTAGTACCATCCACGATACCTATCAGATTGCTTTTTACATCATTGAGCAAACTATCCGAATCAAATTTCCCATCCACTACGTATTGGTCGTATGTAAAATCTCCTACGCCCGTGAAAGTAGTATCAACCGTGCAATTATAACGATGCCCCCCATTCCAATAGATAAATCCGAGATCATTTACAGCAGCTGTAATCTGCAACTGCTCAATGGGTTTATATGTAAAACCAAGATCTACAGCCGCTCCATAACCACTCGGAATCAGTGATGTTTTTATCAATTCTCCGATATCATCGGTATTGACAAGGTCATCTGTATTTATGTCAGAAAAAGTCTCTTTGTTTATCTCTGTCGGAACGGCATCCCAATTTATAGGTGCCGCCACCATCAGATCGCCGGTACCGTGTATGCGCCACTCGGTAGCCGAGGCATCAATGCCGAGATTGGAACTTGTCAATCCTGCATACATTGTACCTAAGAGCAGTTTCAGTTTTCCACCGACCGTCCATTTCTCATTGATACGATGGGAGTAGCCGAAGCCTATTTCGGTGTACATTGTAGCACGCGAGCCCAATTGATTGAGATTGATATAGTTGAAGCCTCCATTCAAATCCTGCATGCCTCCGCCGATAGCAAAGCCAAACAAGTCATAAGGCAGGGCTCCCCCCCCTTCGACACGCTCCATAATGTTAAAATGGAAGTAGCCTTTTTCATTCTTGGTACGGAAACCGAAACCCAACAAATTGGCGGTAACATCACCGTCCGCCAATGTTACCTTACGGAAAGTGCGCAGCAATGCAGCCTTGTCCCCGTTTGGGTGTAGTGCCGTAATGGTTTGCCCTGTTAGCGGATCTACATATATAAGGTCGCTCATTGTCAGAGAGTTGTTGCCGACCCACAAACCGGTATAGCCAATCGGGGTAAAGTTGACATATCCGTTGCTTACCGGTTGAAAAGCAGGGTTTACAATATGCCGCATAGGTGCATTTTCCAAGAAATAGAGCGTAGTTACCTGTTGTGCCTCCGCACTGACTGCACCTGTCAAAAGAGCAGCAACTAACAATTTATGAAATACGTTTTTCATTGGTTACTCCTCCTTATTTGATACCGACATTACTAAAATCGAAGACAGCATCTACCGTAGCGGTCAGCCCTAACTGTATCTTCAACTTATTATCCTCAGCAATACGTACATTGAAACCGCCGTGTTGGTATGCACTCTGCAACGAAGCATCATCAATACTTGCCGTATAAACAATGTATTTGATTTTGCTGAAAGTGTCAAAATGTTTCTTGTCTATTGACAAAATCTCAATCTGTTCGCTTGCTGTCGGAATGGCTGTACCGCCTTCAAAATGATAAGCCGGCGCCTGAATACGAATGGTATCGGATGATGTCAGGCGGTATGTCTTGTTCGGGTCATCCGGTTCTGTAACGACATTGCCATTTTCGTCCAATGCATAGAATACAGCCTTGATATCCAACGGGATGGAATTGGTAATCTTCATTACAAGTTTCAAGTCGCTCGTTTTGACGGTATCAATCATATCAACCGATGCCAACAGGGAGTCCAATGTGTAGCGGCTGATATCCACATCCTTGATAGTGTCGCTGTACTCCAATCCTACCCCTTCGTTGAAAATAAACGGCAACGTGGCAATAGCATCCACATAAACTCCCGTATTGGGCGTAATACGTATCTGCGGAGTGCGCTGGCGGTTAAAATCAATAGAGAATTTGTATCCGATCAAATCCGGACGGATGGCGAACAAACGATCAATATGCCCGAAAGCCTCTGTATTATCAAAGCGCACATGCATTGTTGCCGAGTCGCCAATCGGGCTGGTCAATGGCAAATATTCATCGGGAGTAAAATAACGATAAAGCGTTTGATTGCCGTTAAAGGTGGCATATTTCTTCTGCGTATGGTCGGCTGTCTCCACAAAGAGATAGTCGCCCTGCATGACCAATGCCCCTGCCACTTTTGTAGTGATTTGCATATCTACAACGGGTTCAGCAAACGGCAGTTTGGCTTTTTTGAGTTGCTCCCATGCTTTCCATTCCGCGGCTATATTTACAGTATCTTCATCATACATATCACTCGACGGGGAAAACATACCCCAGATAGCCTTGTAGTCAATAAACTGTACTCCCAAATGGTATTCAAACGCCGCGTCATCGGCTATCGTTACTTTACCGGCAGAGGTAGGTACCGTAAAATTGAAATAGATAACAAAATTACAGGTATCCATCACATTGCCCCAATATGCCTCAGGGGAGTCTGGTGTTTTGTCTTTCATCAGATTGACGGTGAACTCCGTAACATTGACGGGTATATCCTGACTATATCCATACCCGTCGCCTTTAGAATACACCACAACGTTTTTGCCTTGCGGACGTGAAAAAGCAGCCCCCAGGTCAATACTTACAGTATTTATCCATTCCCACTTCAGAGGCAGGTTTTTCGGCACAATCGTACTGATAAATTTGGCATTTTCTATCAGAGCACTGTCCAAACGCTCATCATTTTCATTGGAATTGATGCCTTTCAGTTTGAGCGTAAGCGGGAAAGCGAGCGTTATATCCCTGGTGTCATCACCGGTTATCTGGTGATTTTCCAAATAACCAGTTCCCTGCAACTTGTCGTACACATTCATTGTGAGTGTTTTCTCCGACACGTATTGGCTCAAGTCCACCTGATGGTACTTCTTGTCCACACTGAATGTGTCTTTGAAGACCAGCACCCCTTTGTTGTGAAGCGAATCCACATAGATATTGGACACTTGTCCATCAGCGAGAAAATCGCCGACAGCAGCACTCATAGAACCGACAGGAAGGGCAATGCCCATATCCAGTTCTGCGGTTTTGTCGATATTTTTCAAATCGACATCCGCCTTACACCCCCGCATAGCAAAGCCGACACAGCAGCCCGCCACGACCAAGAGCAGATGTTTTACTTTCATTGTGATGCGAATTTAGGAATTTGGTTTTGTTGTACAAAATAGCGCACAAAGGTACGCTTTTTTTTTTACATACGCAAACCTACTACAAAAAAACGAGAGCACAGATTCGACAAACATCTGCGGGTACTGTCCAATAGCAAATGCAATTTTGTGCAAAGTTAGGGAAAATGATATGTTTACACAAAAGCAACTATTCTATGTGTTGGATTATTTCTGCAGGTAGGTCTCCAGCAGGTTCCATTCGCGGGTGGCGTCACGGAGACCAAGGTGATAAACCTGCTTGAGATGAAACGGATTGCGCTCCAAACGGCGTACAGGCAGCAGTGTCTCGGGTGAGAAAACAAATATCTTCCCCTCCTCTTTGAGTTGGCGCACCTGCTGCATACGTCTGTTGTAGTTCGCACTACGTACCCGCAGAGCCTGTTGCAAGTTTTTCTCATGGGGATAGAATATCTTGCTGAGCAGATACATATGCTCGTTCAGACGAAATTCAATAGGTCGTGTCAGTACCACAATCACCTTGTCGCAGCCTTCCTCAAAGGCTTTATCCAAAGGGATATTGTCCACCAATCCTCCGTCGAGGTAGTCATTTCCGCCGATATGTACACGTTGTGATATAAAGGGCAACGTACCCGATGCACGGAGCCAGTCGATCTGTGTTTTGCAGTTTTTGATGTGTATATATTCGGCTTTGCCGGTTTTGACGTTGGTTACCGTGGCGAACACTTTGGTCTTGGAGGCTTCGAATGCGACTTCATCGAACGGAGCCAGTTCGTTAGGAATACGATTGTATGAAAAATCCACGTTCACCATATTGCCTGTTCGGATAAGGGAACGTATGGACACATAGTCGGGATTGTCGCAATAGCGATAATTGTAGTCAAATGCTCTGCCCCTCTGTTTTGACGGCAGATTAACTCCGAACAACGCCCCTGCCGACGTGCCGCACAGCACATCGGGTTCAAATCCTTTGTCCATCATAATATCAAGCACGCCGCAGGTATAAATCCCGCGCATCCCGCCGCCTTCCAGCACCAGTCCTGTTTTCATATCCATTATTTATTTGAGAAATACAATTTGCAAAGGTACATCGCATTTGTGACATACACAAAGGTTTTATCGTTTTTTATTATTGTGTACGGAAGATTTATGCAAAATATGCCGTATCTTAAAAATTGACATATTTTATGTAACGGGCAAGCACCTGCTATCCACAGGGTATCCACAGGTCTTTTCAATACACAATGCATAATGCACAATGCACAATGGAATCTTAACAAAACGCACTTTTTTGAATGGCGTGTACGCGAAACAATGCCAACCTTGCCAACCAACCAACCTTTTATGAAACTCTATACACCCGTGTGCGCGGGTGGGGGTATATATTTTTGAAAAAGGTTGGTTGGCGAGGTTGGCGGGAACGAGCAGGTACTTTCTTTCTTAGGTATCAGACAAAAAGTGCGGGCGGGTTTGCGTATATGGAATAGTTTTCGTAATTTTGCAGACCTTTTCAGTAGAATGACAGAAAGCGAGTTTACACAGGAAGAAGAGCAGATGATTCAGCACGAGTTCGAGGCTTTGCTGGACGATTATGCGCATACGATGCACCGCCAGAAGGTGGAACTGATTACGCATGCTTTTCATTTTGCCAAGCAGGCTCACAAAGGAGTGCGCCGTTTGAGCGGCGAGCCGTATATTATGCACCCGCTGGCTGTGGCGCGTATCTGCGTGCGCGAAATAGGTTTGGGCAGCACGAGTATATGCAGTGCGCTTCTCCATGATGTTGTAGAAGACACGGACTACACAATAGAGGATATCCGGAACCTGTTCGGGGACAAGATAGCCCAGATAGTGGACGGACTGACGAAGATCTCGGGCGGCGTATTCGGCGAACACGCCAGCGAGCAGGCGGAGAATTTCCGCAAGTTGCTGCTCACCATTTCGGACGATATACGTGTGGTGCTGATCAAGATAGCCGACCGTCTGCACAACATGCGTACCCTCGGCGCCCAGCCCAAAGACAAGCAATACAAGATTGCGGGCGAGACACAATATATCTATGCCCCGCTGGCACACCGTCTGGGTCTGTTCCCCATCAAAACGGAGTTGGAAGACCTGAGTTTCAAATACGAACACCCCGATACCTACGCCCAGATAGAAGCCAAATTAGCGGCGAACAAGAACGCCCAGATGGCGACTTTCGAGACCTTTTCCGCGCCTATCCGCACGAAATTGGAGGCTATGGGTTACAGGTTCAGCATTACGGCGCGTATCAAATCGGTGTATTCGATTTGGAAGAAGATGACCACCCAGCAGATACCATTTGAGGACGTGTACGACCTGCTGGCAGTTCGTATTGTGTTTACGCCCAACGAGTCGATGTCGGAGAAAGACCAGTGCTGGATGATTTACTCCGCCATCACGGAGATTTACCGCCCGCATCCGGAACGTATCCGCGACTGGATCAGTACGCCAAAAGCCAACGGTTACGAGGCGTTGCACGTAACCGTGATGGGGCAGGACGGTGAGTGGATAGAGGTACAGATACGCACCGACCGTATGCACGAACTGGCGGAACGCGGTCTGGCGGCGCACTGGAAATACAAGACGGGCGAGTCGGACGAGTCGGAATTAGACAAATGGCTCTGCGAAATAAAAGAGATTCTAGAGCACCCCGAGAAGGACGCGATGGAGTTTCTCGACACGTTCAAGTTGAATCTGTTTGCGCAGGAGGTATTTGTTTTCACGCCGAAAGGGGAAATCAAGACTATGCCGCAAGGGGCGACCGCCCTCGATTTTGCGTTCCTGCTCCACTCGGAGTTGGGCGAGCATTGTATCGGGGCGAAAGTGAACCATACGCTGGTGCCGCTCAGTTACGTGCTGAAGGGGGGCGACCAGGTGGAGATCCTGACCTCGGGAAGCCAGCACCCTCAGGAGAACTGGCTCGATTTTGTAACGACCGCCAAGGCCCAGTCGTGTCTGCGCGAGTATTTCCGCAGGGAGGAGCGTCAGTATATCAAGCGCGGCGACAAACTGTTCCATGACGCATGGAATATGTTGGAGGCGAAAGGCAGCGAGGATATGGCATTGCAGCGTATGCTCAACCATTACCAACTCACCCGCCCGAGCCAACTGTATCTACAAATAGGTCAGGGGGTTATCCGTCTTGACGATATGCAGCAGATTATCTTTCCGAAGAAAGGTTTCTGGGCGCGTCTCAATCCCTTTTCCACGTCGGACAAAGACAGTTCGAAGCCGGCTTTACAGCCTCAGTTGCCGGCACAACCGGCTCCCAAATCGCACCAGACGATTGTCCTGACAGATGAGAATCTCGGACACGATTATATCCTTGCCGACTGCTGCCATCCCATTCCGGGGGACGAGGTGCTGGGGTATCTTGGCGATGACGGCAAGATGTATATCCACAAGATTGACTGCAACGAGGCGATGCTGCTCAAGTCCTCGCAAGGCAAGCGCATCTATGCCGCCACATGGAACACCCACCGCGTGCAGTCATTTGTAGAGACGATTGAAATTCAGGGAATTGACAAATTTGGTGTGTTTATCCATGTGCTGACGATCATCACCGAGGAGTTCCACATCAACATACGCTCCATGCAAGTGGCAGCCGATGATGGCATTTTCAAGGGCGAACTGGAACTCTATGTCTATGACCGCAAGGAACTGCAAGACCTGTTCCAAGCCCTCAGAAAAATAGAAGAAATCAAGGTAGTGAAACGGATTGAGACCAACAACAGTTAATTATTGATAAAAACAAACACCTTTCGTCCGTATTGAAAACGTAGGAGGATGGTTATAGGATGGTTATAGGATAGAAAGGGTTTGTACATTGATATAATAAAGCATTTTTAACAAAACAAACATAGCGATATGAAAAAGATTTTTGCAACTCTCTCTATGGCTCTGGTGGCAGTAGCCATGATGGCACAACAACCGGTCATCACATTTGAGAAGACAGAACACGACTTTGGCAAGATTAACGAGGCAGATGGTCGTGTTACTACGGTGTTCAAATTCAAGAACGAGGGAATGGAGCCTCTTGTATTGAGCAATGTACGTGCCAGTTGCGGTTGCACCACGCCTAAATGGACGCGCGAACCGATAGAACCGGGTCAGAACGGAGAAATCACCGTTACCTACAACCCTAACGGTCGCCCCGGTCGCTTCCAGAAGACCATCACCATTACCTCCAACGCTACGGAGAGTACCAAACGCCTGTATATAAAAGGTGAGGTGATTCCGAAACCTGCCAAACCGATCAACCAGTATGCCGTGAAGATGGGCGAACTGAGTCTCAAATCGAAAACCGTTGATTTCGGCACAATCAAAAAAGGTGAGAGCGTTATCCGCGAGATTGAGTACGCCAACCTGACCCAAGCAGACATCACCGTGGAATTGGCAACTCGCGACCAGGACAACTATCTCCTGTCGCAAGTTACGCTCAGCCCTGTGAAAGCCACACAAACCGGCAAATTAGTATTTATCTTCGATTCGAAGGTTTGCAAGAACTACGGTCCCACCACGCTCTATGCCTATGTGGTAGTGAACGGCAAGCAACAACACATCGACGAGTATATGATTACGCTCCGTGCCGATGTAGTGGAGGACTTCTCTACCCTAACTCCCGCACAGCGTCAGAATGCCCCGATTATGGATATGGATACTCAGTTCGACCTTGGCACCGTGGCTGCAGGCAAGCATCTAAAAGGCACCATCAGCCTGAAGAACAGCGGTACCAACGCCCTGGCTATCCACCGCGTGTACAGCAGCGACCAGAACGTGGTCTGCACAGCACCGAAATCGGTAAAGGCAAGTCCGAAAGCCGCAACAATCAAAGTGGACATCAACACGATGGATAATAACGGCAAGCCGATGGAACCGGGCAAGTATGCACGCCAGATTTTGGTAATCACCAACGACCCGAACCACCCCCGTCACACAGTCAATCTGACATGGACGGTGAAATAATGACGAATTAAGAATGATGAATTAGGAATTATATGCTTTGTAGGTTTCTCCCCCACCTGTATGTTAATTGTTAATTGTTAATTCTTAATTGTTAATTGTACATTGAACCATGCATCATCCTGAAAACGAGCAACAATACAAAGGTCTGACGGTGAACGCCGGGGTGGAGAATCTCCCCAGCGTTAATCCGTATGCCACCTTTCGCCGCAAGAAACGTACATTGAGTGCCGAAGAGTATTTCGAGGGCATCCGTCGCGGCGATGCGTCCATTCTCGGTCAGGCGGTAACGCTGGTCGAGAGCAGTCTCCTGTCCGACCAAGCCATCGCCCAGAAAGTGATTGAGATGTGTTTGCCCTATTCGGGAAAATCTATCCGCGTAGGTATCACAGGCGTGCCGGGTGCAGGCAAATCGACGTTTATTGAGGCACTTGGCACCGAACTCTGCGAGCAAGGCAAACATCTTGCCGTCTTGGCGATTGACCCCTCGAGCGAGCGCAGCAAGGGCAGTATTTTGGGCGACAAAACACGTATGAACGAACTGTCGGCTGCTGCGAATGCGTTTATCCGCCCCAGTCCGTCAGCAGGTTCGCTTGGCGGGGTGGCACGCAAGACGCGCGAGACGATTGTGCTGTGCGAAGCCGCAGGGTTCGACACGATACTGGTTGAGACGGTAGGTGTCGGACAGTCGGAGACCGCCGCCCACTCGATGGTGGACTATTTCCTGCTCCTGCAGGTAACCGGCACGGGAGACGAACTGCAAGGTATCAAACGCGGCATTATGGAGATGGCGGACGGCATTGCCATCAACAAATGTGACGGTAACAACATTGAGCGTGCGCAGGCTGCACGCGTGAGTTTCCGCAATGCGCTGGCTCTTTTCCCGCCCTCGGAGTCGGGCTGGAAACCCGATGCGATATGCTGCTCATCGGTGGAGCATACGGGCGTAGCGGAGGTATGGAAAAACATCGAAGATTATATCGCTTTCGTCCGCAAAAACGGCTATTTTGACCGGCATCGTACCGAGCAGGCGAAATACTGGATGTACGAGACCATCAACCAAGCCCTGTTGGACGGGTTCTACAAAAACGAGCGTATGGAGCGATTTATCGAACAAGCCGAAAAACAAGTACTGGACAATGAGATAAGCAGTTTTGTCGCTGCACACAACCTGCTGACCGAATATGGCAGAAACCACTAAAAATACACGCAGACGCAACCCTTCCGCCCCCGCCAAGGTAGGTGCCAACGAAATGGGCAAACTGCCCCCACAAGCCCCCGAATTGGAGGACTCTGTGCTGGGCGCACTGATGATAGAGAAAGAGGCATACGGTACCGTAGCCGACTTGCTCACGCCCGAATCGTTCTACAAAGACCAGAACCGTATTATCTTTGAGGCGATACGTGCTTTGGCTTCCAAAGACCAGCCGATTGATTCCCTGTCGGTAGCCGAGAAACTGAAAAGTATGGGTACGCTGGAGGAGGCAGGCGGATTGCTCAATCTGACCGAACTCACCCGTCGTGTGGCTTCTACCGCCCACCTGCGCTACCATGCGCAGATCATTGCGCAGAAAGCCACCGCCCGCGACCTCATACACCTTGCCGCCGAGATAGAAGAGGCAGGGTACGACGAGACACAGGACATCGAAGAACTGATGCAGCGTGCCGAGGCTGGTGTGTTCGAGATTGGGCAGCGTGCGCAGAAGCGCGATGTTACCCAGATTGACCCCGTTGTAGCGGAGGCATTGCGCCGCATGAACGAAGCCGCCAAAAACGACAGTAACATTTCGGGTATTCCATCGGGATTCGGTGCTTTGGACAAGATTACTGCCGGTTGGCAGAAGTCCGACCTTGTTATTCTTGCCGCCCGCCCCGCTATGGGCAAGACCGCCTTTGTGCTTTCAATGGCAAAGAATATAGCCGTCAACTATGGACGCCCGGTGGCGATGTTCTCGCTTGAGATGTCCAACGTGCAGTTGGTCAACCGTCTGATAATGAACGTGTGCGAGATAGAGGGCGACAAGATCAAGACGGGGCGTCTGACCAAAGATGACAAAGCCCGCCTCAACACGAAGATCAACGAATTGTACGGTGCCCCGCTGTACATTGACGATACGCCCTCGCTCTCGGTATTCGAGTTGCGCTCCAAAGCACGCAAGTTGGTACGTGAACACAATGTGGAAATGATTATCATCGACTACCTGCAATTGATGAACGCACAGGGAATGAGTTTCGGTAGCCGCGAGCAGGAGATAAGTATCATATCCAGAAACCTGAAAGGACTGGCGAAAGAACTGGATATTCCGATTATCGCCCTCAGTCAGTTGAACCGTGGTGTGGAATCACGTCAAGGCAACGAGGGAAAGAAACCGCAGTTGAGCGACTTGCGCGAGTCAGGTGCCATTGAGCAGGACGCCGATATGGTGTGCTTTATCCACCGTCCGGAATATTATCATTTCTATAATGATGAAAAAACGGGAAAAGACCTGCGCGGATTAGCGGAAATCATCATTGCCAAGCACCGTAGCGGTGCCACCGACGAGGTGTTTCTGCGCTTCCGCCATAAATTTGCGAAGTTCCAGAACGAGGACGAGGCTGCACCGGATGACGATTACGGCATACCGCCTGCACCCGCACCCGGCGAAGGAGGCGGTTACCAGAGTTTCCGGTCGAAGATGAACAGTATGAACCCCGACGGAGCGGCTATGAACCAGAATAGCATGGGAGACTTTGAGGATGCACCGTTCTAATGACGAATTAAGAAATTCACTGAGGTTTCCATGCTTTTAACCAGTGGATAGCCTCACCCTAAACTGCAAATAGAAAACAACAATATAATGCAAAGAACAGTAATCATTGATGCGCTCAAGCGCACTGACTTCGGCGCAGAAATCAACGTCCGCGGTTGGGTCAGAAGCCGTCGTGGCAACAAAAATGTATCGTTTATCGCCCTCAACGACGGTTCTACTATCAAGAACATTCAGATTGTAGCCGATCTGAGCAAGTTCTCCGAGGAGCAACTCAAGCCCGTTACCACAGGGGCTTGCCTCTCTGCAACGGGTATCCTTGTAGAGAGCCAGGGTGCAGGGCAGACAGTGGAGATTCAACTCACCGGTCTCGAAGTTTACGGCACAGCCGACCCCGAGAAATACCCGCTTCAGAAAAAAGGCTTGAGTATGGAATATCTTCGTACCATTGCGCACCTACGCCCGCGTACCAACACCTTTGGGGCGGTATTCCGTATCCGCCACAATATGGCGATGGCGATTCATACCTATTTCCATAAGCACGGCTATTTCTATTTCCATACCCCGATTATCACGGCTTCGGACTGCGAGGGGGCAGGACAGATGTTCCAGGTTACGACCAAGAACCTTTACAACCTGAAATTTGACGAGAACGGCAAGATTGACTACTCCGATGATTTCTTCGGCAAACAGACTTCGCTGACCGTCAGCGGGCAGTTGGAGGGCGAGTTGGCGGCTATGGCACTCGGCAAAATATACACTTTCGGACCTACGTTCCGTGCCGAGAACAGCAATACACCGCGCCACTTGGCGGAGTTCTGGATGATTGAACCCGAAGTGGCTTTCATACAGAAAGACGAACTGATGGACCTCGAAGAGGACTTCATCAAATACTGCGTCCGTTGGGCATTGGAGAACTGCAAAGACGACCTTGAGTTCCTCAACCAGTATGTGGACAAAGGGCTGATTGCCCGTCTCGAATCGGTTATCAACACCGAATTCGTACGTTTGACCTACACCGAGGGCGTGAATATCCTGCAAGAAGCAATGAAGAATGGTAAGAAATTCGAGTTCCCTTGCAACTGGGGCGATGACCTATGCTCCGAGCACGAGCGTTTTCTGGTAGAGGAGCATTTCGGAAAACCCGTCATTATGACCGACTACCCGAAGGACATCAAGGCATTCTATATGAAGATTAACGAAGACGGCAAGACCGTACAAGGTACCGATGTGCTTTTCCCGCAGATTGGCGAGATTATCGGCGGTTCGGTACGTGAGGAGAGCCTTGACAAACTGAATGCGGAGATAGAACGTCGCCGGATTCCGATGAAAGATATGTGGTGGTATCTTGATACCCGCCGTTTCGGTGCCGCACCGCATGCCGGTTTCGGACTGGGCTTCGAGCGACTGATGCTCTTCGTTACGGGTATGCAGAATATCCGCGATGTCATCCCCTTCCCCCGTACTCCGAAAACCGCAGAATTCTAATCTAATAAATTTGTACCGATATGATACAAACACTTACCATACAAAACTTCAAATCCATTGCCAATGTTACCCTCAATTTGGGAAACATCAATGTATTAATTGGAGCAAACGGTTCGGGTAAGTCCAACATCTTGGAGGCTGTAGGTATGGCTTCAGCCGAAAGAGACGGACATATAAAAACAGATGAATTGTTCTACAAAGGTGTCCGAATTGCAAAACCGAATTTGGTTGTCGGGTCATTCTTCGGGCATAAACCTTCTCAAAAAATTGCTATTACCATTGGCAATGAAAAAGAACAATTAAACTACCTTATCACCAACGAACATCCGGATGACATATATGCCGATTGGAACGCATCTGTCAATATATCAGAATCCATTGAACTAAAAAATACCCTATCTAAGTACCTCATCTATTCCGCCTCTATTGATGCACTGCGTGGTTTCACTACAGGCAGTTACCAAATGCCGTTAGGGTTGAATGGTGAAGGATTGGATGTCTTGCTAAGTACTATGTCGGAAACAGACAAAAGGCTTATCAGAGATGAGGTAGCAGAATGTATTCCTTGGATGCAGGATATTTTCATAGATACCAATGATACATATAAAATGGAAGGGTATAAGTTAGGACGAAGTAAATCTAATTTGTATTTTCAAGATCGGTATATGCAAAAAAACAATAACATATTTTCTGCAGAAAATGCCAATGAAGGCATATTGGAGTTACTATTCTATTTAACTCTCTTTGTTAGTAGAAAAACACCCTCCTTTTTTGCAATAGATAATATTGACAATGGTTTGAATCCGCGCTTGTGCAGACATTTGCTTACTATTCTTGCCAAATTGGCAAAAAACAATGGTAAACAAGTGATTCTTACCACTCAAAACCCCGCAGTTTTAGATGGTTTGAATTTGAATGACGATAGTCAGAAATTGTATATTGTAGAGCGAAATGATGAAGGGTACACCATTGCCAAACAACTGCGCACAAAGGAAAGTTCTTCCAAAATGAAACTTTCGGAAATGTAGATGAATGGTTTAATTGGTGGCGTCCCTAACAACTTTTAAGTATGAGATATGGAATTATTGCCGAAGGCATTGCAGATGTATATGTCATTCGCAACATATTAAAATATCTGCTAAAAGTAGATAGCACAGATATTTTTTCCATTCGTCCTACAGAGATTTTTGATGAGACAGATGTTTTAAAAATGCGTTTCAGCAATTGGGAATTGGTAATGCGTACCTGTGCTGATACTGATGTTCTTTCTGCCTTTTTCGATTCTTTTGAAGAAGAAGGGATTATCATTGTACAGATTGATACAGCGGAACGAGGTGAAACGAACTATAACATCCCTCTACCTATACGAACGAAAGATACAGACTGGATGACCTATTCAGAGACGCTCCGCCAAGCAGTAAAAGCCAAATTGGAAACATTTATTCCTTCGCAATACCGATGTAAAATGGTATATGCTGTTGCAATCAGAGAGACAGATGCGTGGCTGATACCTATTTTCTGTAAGTCAGATAACGATACATCTTCATTGGCAAATCCTAAGGAACGCTTGCAGGCTACGATTGGTTCTTTAGGAAACAAAAAGAAGAAATTTATTAACACAAACAAAAGACATTTGGATTATCAAGAAATTGCAAAACAATTCAAACGAACCCTACCGGACTGCAGAAAAGCCAATCGGAGTTTGGACTTATTCTGCACGGATTTGGAGAGTATTAGCACAAAAACGAATGATCAAAACTAATTTTATATGAAAAAAATTTTTTTAATGCTCCTTACAACATTTGTTGTTGCCGGAACTACCTTTGCTGAAGATACACCGCCACGACAAATAGAATATCAAGTAGGAGATACTGTAACCGTAAATCGCAGTGCCACTCACTATATAACAGGTGAGCGTATATCCCAATGGGTATATGATGTCAAACACACAATACGGCAAGTAGGTTCACTATTTCATAAAGACGGTATCTTGCTTAAAGGTATAAGATCTTGGATTGCCCCATCCAACATTTCTCCAGCCGGAGAATACTACAAAAAAGAAATAAAGGTTATTCCTGAACAACAAATCACAGATAATCAAGTAGAGGATACTACTGACCATTCTACTCCGATAGAAGTTCCTACAACGGAGAATAAAGAAATTGTATCTAACAAACAGGTAGTGGAAAATCAAGCCACTATAGAACCACAAAACAAATCTACTACTCCTACACGTATAAGAGGGCGTATATTATCAATGGATAGTGATAATCATTCCATTGCAGGAGCAAAAATAACTTTAGGAAATCAAGGAATCTCCACCACCACCAATGCTAATGGTGAATTTTCTCTTACCTATCTGGAACCAATAGACGAAGAAATTATTATTGAGGCAGATGGTTATATATCTGATATTCAATTGGCTTTGTTACAAGAAGGTGAATTAAATGATTTAGGAAACATTAGTTTGCAACGTGATTTGGCACGTGATGCGCAGGAGGAGATACTCCTCAACCTTGCAGACGAGGACCTCAACGATGATGAAGGCAAGTCGCAAGCACAGGCATCGGCTTCTTCGGCAAGCACCGATGTATTCAACTCAACCACCTCATTTGCATGGTCCACAGCCCGTTACCGCAAGCGCGGTTACGACCAGACCTACGAGCAAAACTACATCAACGGTATCAACTTCAACTCTGCCGAGCGCGGTCAGTTCAATTTTTCGTCGATGGGCGGTTTGAACGACGCCAGCCGCAATAAAGAGGTGCTGAACCCGATTGAGGCGACCAATTTCGCTTTTGGCGGTCTCAGCACTTCGACCAACTATCTGATGGACGCTTCGCGCTATGCACAGGGATGGAAAGTGGGAGTTGCCGGCACCAACCGCAACTACAAAGCCCGCGTAAATGCCACCTACGCCAGCGGACCGCTTGCCAACGGTTGGTCGTTTATCGGACAGATGGCATTCCGTTTCTCGCCATATATCGACCAGAAGGGAATTATCGGTGAGGGTATCAAATACTACTCGCTGGGCTATTTCTTCTCGGCAGAAAAGAAATTCAACAACGGCGACAAACTGTCCATTATCACTTTCGGCGCACCTACCGAGCGAGGGCAGTCGGCAGCTGTAACACAAGAAGTGTATGACTTGACCAATGCCTACAACAAGACCTCATGGGGGCACAATAGTTATAACCCATATTGGGGCTATCAGAATGGCAAAGTACGCAACTCGCGCATTGTCAAATCGTATGACCCGATGGCCATCTTGAATTATGACCTGAAGATTGACGACTACAACAAGATGAAGTTTGCTGTCGGTTACCACTATAGTTTCTACAGCAACTCGGCACTTACGTTCTATAATGCACCCGATCCGCGTCCGGACTACTACCGCAACCTGCCTTCGTTCCTTTGGGACGGACAGATAGCCGACTCCAACTCGGAACAACTCTATGACCTCAACGGCGGGCATTACCAATATGGTAATTTCATCGGAGCGGATATGAACGGTCTCGAAATGGGTATGGGGCAAGTGGCACACGACGGCAACATCATCGGTCCGAGTATCAATGCGCAGCAATACAATGCGTTGGTGGACCTGTGGCAGAGCCGTGACAACAAAACCACCCAAATCGATTGGGACAATATCTACGCTTCAAACATTGCCAGCAATTACACCAACCCGAATGGCTCGGCACGCTATCTGTTGGAACGCCGCCATAACAATATCCAAGAGGCTATGGCGAACATCAACTACGTGAATACGCAATTTGATCACCTGAAGATTACCGCCGGTTTGGAGGGCAAATTCTCACAGGGTATCCACTACAAGACTGTGGATGACCTGCTCGGTGGCAACCAGTGGATTGACGTTGATCCGTTTGCCGACCGTGATATAAAAGAGTTGGCAACCAATGCAGGTCTGTCGCAAACCGACATCGCCAATGTGAAAAAGAACGACATTGCTGCCGACTACAACGATGTGAAGCACGATGGCGACCGTTTCGGTTACGACTACCGTATCAATATGGGTACTGCCAAACTGTGGGCGCAGAACGAGTGGACATTCAACGAAGTGGATTTCTACTACGCCCTGCAACTCACCTACTCTTCGATGCAGCGTACCACCAATATGATCAACGGTCGTGCATGGTATCTCTCGCAACTCAATCCGCAATACGCTTCCCGCTATCTCGGTACCCAAGCCGATGAGATTATCGCACGTGCCAATGCCGGTACACTCAAAGCAGGAACCACCTATATGGGACGGGCACACCATTTCATTGATCCTGCCTTCAAACTCGGTGCCATCTACAAGATTGACGGGCGCAACAAACTGAAGATTAACGCACTGGCAGAGACACGCGCTCCGTTGGCACGCAATGCCTACATCTCGCAGCGCGTACACGACCGTGCTATCGGAACCATCTATACCCACGACAATGCCCAAAGTCTCAAAGATTTCTATGCAGCCAGCGAGAAAGTGGCAGGCGGCGACCTCTCCTACGAGTTCAATTTCCCCATTGTGCGCGGTCGTATCACGGGTTTCTTCACCCAGTTCTGGGACGGAAGCGAACTGAACGGCTACTATGATGACGAGGCGCGTACGTTTGTCAATCAGGCACTGACGGGTATCAACCGCCGCCATATGGGAATTGAGGCTGCCGCTGCCGTAAAACTCGGTACGTATTTCACCCTGACAGGTGCAGCCAGCGTGGGCGACTACCGCTATACGAGCAACGCAATGGCTGTTACTTCTGCCGAGAATGGTATGGCTCTCGCCGAGGATAAAGATGGTAAGTCGGTCTTCGAGTTGCAAGACGAAGTACTACTCAAAGGCATCCGTGTAGCAACCGGTCCGCAAGTGAACGCCAGTCTCAAACTGTCGTTCTTCCACCCGAAGATGTGGTTTGCCGATGTAACGGTAAGTTACTACGACTGGAATTTCCTCGATGTGGCTCCTTCGCGCCGTATGAAAGGTCTTTACACGGGTGTACGTGCCGACGGAACACCGGTAAACGGTTGGTATGGCGACAGTTACGCTAATGCCATAGAGACCACCGACGGCAAAACCGCTATGATAACGGGCGATGGCTCTTTCCCGACCAATGCCGTGCTTGATAAGAATGGCGTTCCTGTACTGCGCTATCCGTACAACATCCTTTCGATGCAGGAGTCGCTGGCAGCCACCAACCCGCTCAACCGCTTCATTATTGATGCCAGCGTGGGCAAGTTGGTCTATCTGAAGAACCGTCAGTCGCTGTCAATCAACCTGACTGTAACGAACCTGACGAACAACACCCACTTCAAGACGGGCGGCTACCAGCAGGCACGTCTGCCGCGCTACACGCGCCAGGGTGTGGGCGAGAACGAGAACTCGGTTATCTCGCCCAATGCGTGGAAATTTCCGAGCAAGTACTACTACGCATGGGGTATGAATTTCTTCTTGAATATAACCTATAAATTCTAATCAGTATGCAACGTAAAATCTATTATATAGCCGCTCTGTTTGCCGCTACGGCAACCGCCCTGTTCACCTCTTGCGAACCGCGTGCCCTCACAGAAGACGATGTGTTTCAAAAGACCGGCAACATAGACAGTCTCATTCAGCAGCGTGAAACAGAATATCATCTCTACACGCTCAATGAGTTTGTGGACACTTATATGACCGAACAGGGGAATTTCTGGAGCGATACATCGCAATACCGCAGCCGCGCCACCAACGGCGACGGAATCTATCTGTTCTCGCTTGACACCCTGCCCACCAACGGTGCGGGCATCTATATCCGCGGACGTGTTACGACCGATGACTACGGAGGAAATTTTTACAAATCCTTGGTTATCCAACAGGTGCTTGACGGCAAGCAGCAGAACCTGCGTGTATCGGTGGACCTTGGTTCGGTAGGCGGAATGTACCAATTGGGACAAGAGATACTCATCCGTTGCAACGGTCTGTGCATCGGTCGTTATGGCGACCAGCCGCAACTCTGCGTACCCGCATACAACAACAATATCTATGCGCAAAACGCCACGCAAAAGGTCGGTTGGGCTCCCGGACGTATTCCGAATGGTATCTTCCGCAATGCTGTAACACTGATTGGTGTACCCGACCAATCAAAACTGCAATATGACACCATCACCATTGCCGACTTTATCAATCTCAAAGACGAGAAAGAGATGCGTACAATGGACGGGCGTCTTGTAGTGCTAAAGAACGTATGGTTCACAGGCAAATACGAAAACAAGGGTACACTTGCCGACTGCACAACAGGCGATCCGGAAACGGACAGTTATGCCAATGTATTTGCACCGACTACCGACAATATCGGTTTTCCGCAGAGTCGTCTTATTAGCGATGGCACCAATGAAACTCTTGTCGGCAGTTCGGAATACAGCAAGTTCTCCCATTTTTATATTCCCGGTGCGGACTCTACAGGTATTGCCAACTGCACCAAATACAAAGGGACTATCACGGGTATTCTCGGTCAATTCCGCGATAATGCACGCTATGCGCACGACAAATATGACTGGTCCATCACCCCTCGCAACATCAATATCGGCAACAGCAACCCGCTGAACGACATTGTGATGTTCCATACCGAGACGGGCGAAGAGTGGATACCGCAGGAGTACACCGCTCCCAAAGAAGAGAGTACTCCCGCTGAATAAGGAATAAAGCCTGTGGGACAAAGAACAATGAACTAAACAGCATTGGTTCTTTGTCCCGCTTTTTATTATTCTTTGTTATATATTTCCCATTGTTCATTGTTATCTATTTCTCTATTCTATCTTTCTGTTAAGAGATGAATTGGCTTGATGCCCTACTCCTTTTGCCGTTGCTCATCGGACTTATCCGCGGTCTGATGCGTGGTTTCATTACCGAACTTATTGCCATACTGGCCGTTGTGTTCGGTGTAGTGGGTGCACGTCTGTGGGGTGCACGGTTCTCTGCGTGGGTTTTGTTGCAAACCGAATGGCCTGCGGGTGTATGCGATGTGATTGCCTATGCGCTGCTGTTTTTGGCTATTGCCATTGTACTGAATATTCTCGGTCGTCTGCTGTCCAAACTGCTACGCGCTATCCATCTCGGTTTTCTCAACCGTCTCGGTGGCGGGTTATTCGGTGTTGCCAAATGGGCGTTGGTGGTTTTGCTTGTTGTCTTTCTTGCCGACCGCATAGATCGCCAATTCGGGTGTTTTGGCAAGACGGAAATCGTAAAGACCTCCGTTCTCTACCGCCCTATGGTAAACGCTTCAAATCATTTGCTGAATGTGGTAACCACTGCCGCAACAGATTATTCGCAAAAATAAATTGTACGCCCCTAATCCTATAGAAAAAGGGAAATCCATAGTATATTTTTCCCTAGGCAGCAACCTCGGTAAGCGTGAGCAGAATATCAACTATGCGTTGCAATTGCTTGAGCAACACACAGGTCTGCTTATCCGCCGGTCTGCTTTTTTTTATTCTGCGCCATGGGGCTTTGCGTCGGACCACCCGTTCTGCAACCTCTGTGCGGTTTTCTGCACATCACTTTCACCTTTCGACATTCTCAGTACGACACAGCATATTGAGCGTACACTCGGGCGCACCCATAAATCGTTACACGGGCTGTACACAGACCGTATTATCGATATAGATATGCTTCTGTACCTCGCTCCCGAAGGTCATTCCCTATCCCTTCACACCCCTATGCTCACTCTCCCCCACCCGCTTATGCATCTCCGTCCATTTGTTATGCTGCCTTTGATAGAAATACTCCCGAAACCATATTGTAGCCTATAACTATCCTATGCGCATCCTATAACAAAGCAGAGGCTGTCTGACAAGTACAGGCAGTCTCTTTTATATTCTGACAGGCGTTTTGGTATATGGTGGAACGATTTGTAACCTCAGCGTATCCTATAACGAATAACCCGTTAATAACCCGATAATAACCCGATGCGGTTATACGGAAGGTATTGATAGTTCGGCAGAGCCGGTAATGATGCGGGACGATAAGGAGTTCTGCTCAAGCCACAGGTTTTCGCTTCGCGATGGCACTCAGTGCGCGCTGTGCACCTGCCTTACGCTTCACGTCTCCACAAGCACAGTGCAGATTCAATAACTTGACGACGCGAGACGCGTCGTCTCCACAAGCGTGCATAGTCATACGGTTTGTACCAAACCGACCGCGGACGGGGGCGTCCGTGTCCCCTGAATAGTGTCTGCATCCACAAAATGGCGTCCGCGTCCGCAGTGATACGGTATATTTTACGAAAAAACGACATCAAAAATGGGCTGTCCGCACTTGTCAGACAGCCCCACTCCATCTATTGTTTGTATTTTATCCTTATTTGTCGGCTTTATCGGCTTTCTCCGTGCCGGTCACGGTATTTTCCTGATTCTTTTTGCCATCTTTGCGGCGATTCATCAAACCTATCACACAGAAAGGCACAATGAACATTGCCAAAAAGACCAAAGTAAGGATAATAATAGAAGTATCCATAATCGTCTTATTTGTAAATTTGTAGATTAGAAAATTTGTACATTGCTTTGTCGGCAACATACATCACGATGCGAGACGCGTCGTCGCCATCGCGGCATACTCTGCTTGGGGTATGCACATCTTACAAGGGGAGCGATTACCAGAAAGTATTGAACGGGTAGGATATATCTTCGGCAGGCAGGCCGACAACCAACGCCTCTGCATAGGATATATCGCTGTTCAAACGATGTGAAGCAGCCGATTCACCGGCTGCGGAAAGAGCAAAAACAGGTGTATGTGTATTGGTGTTCTGCGCAGTGCGCGAATAGGATTCACAACGGCGGTTGAATATATTGTTTGTCCATGCGGGCGAATATCCTGATAATGCAAAATCGGACAGATAATCGCTCTCAGAGAAGGTCTGTTCCTTCTCTGCAGAAAGCGTTGCCTGCTGTACCCTATTCTCCTGTATGCGTGGAGGATAGCCGTTGAGCCGCAAAACCGCACTGACGGCAAGCATCAAGAATATGTAGAACCAATGTCTCACGTTTTGTAACGTCAATTACCATATAATCAGTTGTTATAGTGCTGTGTGGCAAAGTATTTCCAGAGAGGAGCGGCATGGAGGGCTTGGATGATTTCGCCCTTTTCCAACAACTGCCGCACATCGGCTTTATCCATGATATGCACATGTATGTCCTCGGTGCGCTCCTGATGCTGCTCGCGGACTTTCTCCACCCCCACAGCAAGGAAAGTATAAGAGAGATTGTTCTGATTGCCGGGGTTGGGTGCCAAGACCATAAACTGCTGCCATTCGCCCCCTTCGTATCCCGTTTCCTCACTCAGTTCGCGCTTTGCCGCTTCGAGCGGAGTCTCTCCCGGGTCGATTACACCGGCTACCAGTTCATAGTGCGTCTCGCCAAGTCCGTGCCGGTACTGGTCTTCCATTACCATCTGTCCGTCTTTTGTGATAGCGATGACGTTAATCCAACAAGGGAACTCCATCACGAAATAGGCGGGTACCACTGCCCCTGTCGGCAGTTCGACCGTGTCCTGACGCACATTAAGCCAAATACCTTTGCTGAGCAGTTTTTCACTTTTGAGTACTTTCCACTTGCGATTTTCCAATTTCTCTATCATATACACTTTTCCATTTGAGTGTCATATAGCCCACTCGTGCTACCAGATGGGCGAAATAGCCGACATACAGGGCTTGTGCGCCGCCCCATCGGCAAGTCAGTCCGTAGCCGAACACAAAGGCTGTTGCAGCAAAAATCATACCATTGCGAATCTCTTTCCCCGCTGCGGCACCTACAAAAATACCATCCCACATAAATGCCAGTGCCGAAACCACCGGCATTGCTATCAACCAGCCCATATAAGGGACTATGCCTGACAAAACAGACACCTCATCAGTAAGCCATCCAATGCACTCTCCGCCCGCCATCCAATAGAACAACGAGAACGCCCCGCCGATGCCGATTGCCCACGCAAACAGTATGCGAATGGCATTGTTAAGGGGTGCATGTTGTTTTTCGCCGACAAACCGTCCGACCAATGCTTCGCCTGCATACGCAAATCCGTCTATGAAATAGGAGAATAGCATAAAGAGTTTCATCATAATGGACGATACCGCCAGTTCGGTATCGCCGTAGCGGGAAGCCAAGGCGGTGAATCCGACATAGACCACCATAAAACAGATCGATCGGACAAACAGGTTGCCGTTAAGTACCAGCAAGCGGCGCATAGAGCGGAAGTCTGTCAGTCTGTGCCAAATGGCAGTGCCTTGCAGTATCGTGCGGTATTTGGCAGTCACAATAACAACCGAAAGCAGCCCCCCTGAGTATTGGGCGATAAGCGTACCATACGCCACGCCGACCGCCCCGAGAGGAGTATAGACAGCAAGCCGATAACTGACCACGATATTCACTACATTGACCAGAATATCGGTTGCCATAGGGCTGACAGTGTCCTGCATGCCAATAAACCAACCTTTGAGAGCCATCAAACAAAGTGTAGCGGGTGCTGCCCATATACGCACAAAGAAATACCTGCGTGCAAACTCTGCCACTTCCGTTGAGCAAGGCACACATGCCAAAACGGCAGTAACAAACAGCCATTGTACCGCCCATACGAACAGAGCACCCACGATGGCGATAGCGATACTCTGCGTAAAAAGGCGGCTGCACTCCGCCATATCCTTTCGTCCGAATGCCTGCGCAGTCAATCCGGACGTACCAATCCGCAGAAAACCGAAATTCCAATAGAGCAAGTCGAAAAGCATTGTGCCGATAGCAATACCGCCAATGGCAGACGCATCGGATATATGCCCCACAATAGCCGTGTCCACCAATCCGACCAGCGGAATGGTGATATTCGCCAATATACTCGGCAAGGCAAGATGGAGAATGCGGCGGTTCAATTAACAATTAAAAATTAACAATTAATATGCAGAGTGAGATATGTTTTCAATACAATGCTCTGCCTGCAAAACAGACAGAGCATTGTATTCTTTGTTCTTCGTTCCTTGTTCTTTGTCTTGCTTATTTCTTTTCCCTGATCAGCAAGACCGAAACGGCACCCAAGAACAGGAGTACACCTGCGATGACCAACATACCGACCTGCATATCGCGGCAGATGCCATTCAGCAGCACACCTCCCAGCAAGGCAGCCACTATCTGCGGAAGACAGATGGTACAATTGAACAAACCGAGCAATGTCCCCATACGCTTGCTGCCCTCGATAGCGTTGGTAAACAGCGTAAACGGCAAAGCCAACATTGCCGCCCACGCCGTACCTATAACGGCATAACAGAGCAACAGCACATATTGATTATGCACCCAACAGGTGGAGGCGAAACCGATACCGCCAATCACAAGCGACAGGATATATGCGCCTTTGTTACCGATTCTGTGTTCTACAGCTGGCAGCAGCGAAGCCCAAACCAACGACCCCACCGCTTGTACGGCAAAGCATACACCGACCCAGTTGCCGGCATTCTGGAATGCCTCTTCGGCGGTGTTCAAGCCGTCCCAACCAAAGCATTGGGTAGCAATCGCGCCGTTGGAGTATGTCCACATATACATAAACGCCGCCCAGCAGAAAAACTGCACCAAACCGATAGTAACGAAAGCACTGACAATGCGTTTGTTATCTGCGGCATCATCCGTCGCAGCAGTCTCGTCTTTCTTTTTATTCAGCCCGTGGAACTCGGCATACTCCTGCGGATTCATTTCCTTAACGGCAAAGAACGTATATAGTACGCATAGAATCAGGATAGCGGCTCCCACATAGAAGGACCACTTGACAGAATCGGGGATAACCCCATCGGGTGCGGTATTGGCAAGTCCAATCCACGTAAAGAATATCGGGAAAAGATAGCCGACCAGCGAGCCTGCATTGCAGAGTGCCGACTGGATGGCATAAGCAGTACCTTTCTGCTCCTCGTTGACCATATCGCCCACCATCATCTTAAACGGCTGCATGGCGATATTGATGGACGTATCTAGAAACATCAACGAGAAAAGCCCGAACCACATAGCGGCATTCAATCCGAGGAACAGCCCCTGCCGGAACGTGAAATCCCCCGCATTGGGAAGCAAAACCATTACTGCCACGGCAATGATAGCACCGATAAGCAAATAGAATTTACGGCGTCCGAAGACCGGACCGAACCAAGTCTTGTCCGATAGCAGCCCAATCAACGGTTGCACAATCATACCCATCAGCGGAGGCAGTATCCAAAAGAAACTGAGAGTGTGCGGGTCTGCACCGAGCGTGGCAAAAATACGGGATATATTGGCACTTTGCAAGGCATACGCAATCTGCACGCCAAAGAAGCCGAAACTTAGATTAAAGAGTTGTCCGAAAGACAAATTACGTTTTTCCATTTGTGTTCTCTGATATTGATATTTGTTTAACTAAAGGCAAAAGTACTGCTTTTTTCCGAGCCGCACAAGTTTTTTCTCTTTTTTCAAATAAAAAGTTTGCAGAACAAAAAAAAATGACTACCTTTGCACTATAAATATCAGCCTTATCGGGGGGGGTAAAAAGCGGATAAATCCCAATAACCGGCAGCCGAAAATTATACACCTTATATATTTATATATAATAGATGAACGTAACACACGAACAGTTGACCGAAGCACTGCAACGCTACTTCGGTTTTGACAGTTTCAAAGGTAATCAGGAAGCCATCATACGCAATGTGATGGAGGGGCATGACACATTTGTACTGATGCCTACCGGTGGTGGCAAGAGTCTGTGCTACCAGTTGCCTTCGTTGATTATGGATGGTGTGGCAATAGTTATTTCGCCATTGATAGCATTGATGAAAAACCAAGTGGATGCTATGCGCAACTACTCGGACGAACAAGGCGTTGCCCATTTCATCAACTCTTCACTCTCGCGTCCGGAAATCAATGCCGTCAAGGAAGATGTGATTGCGGGCAAGACCAAACTGCTCTATTTAGCCCCAGAGAGCCTGCAAAAAGCGGAGAACGTGGACTTTCTGAAGAGTGTAAAAATCTCATTCTATGCGGTGGACGAGGCACATTGTATCTCGGAGTGGGGGCATGATTTCCGCCCCGAATACAGCCACATCCGTTCTATGGTACAGCGTATCGGCAAGGCCCCCATCATAGCCCTGACCGCTACGGCAACGCCCAAGGTGCAGAAAGACATACAGAAAAATCTCGGTATGCCCGATGCTACCGTTTTCAAGAGTTCGTTCAACCGTCCGAACCTTTACTATGAAGTACGCCCCAAGACCAAAGATATAAACCGTGAGATTATCAAATATGTGCGTTCCATGGAGGGGAAATCGGGTATTATCTATTGTCTGGCGCGTAAAGAAGTGGAAGAGTTGGCGCAAACATTAACCGTCAACGGTATCTCGGCACGCCCCTACCATGCCGGTATGGACGCAGCCACCCGTAGCGCCACACAGGATGCGTTCCTTATGGAAGAATGCCAGGTGATTGTGGCAACCATCGCTTTCGGTATGGGTATTGACAAACCCGATGTACGTTTTGTTATCCACTATAATGTACCCAAATCGCTCGAAGGCTACTATCAGGAAACCGGTCGCGCCGGACGAGACGGCGGTGAAGGACAATGTATCTGTTTCTATTCGCCCGATGATATTGAGCGTTTGCGCCGTTTCCAACAGGGAAAACCCGTCAAAGAGATAGAGATCGGCAATCAGTTGCTGTTTGAGACACAGTCGTACGCCGAATCGACCATCTGCCGTCGCAAACTGCTGCTGCACTATTTCGGTGAAGAGTACGACCAGGACAACTGTGGCAACTGCGACAACTGCAAGAAAACCTATCGTATGATGGATGCGCACGAGTTGCTCAGTCTCACACTCGAGACCATTCAGCAACTCAACGAGAAATTCAAAGCCGATCATATCGTGGATATTCTCCACGGCAACAATACCGCTGATATTCAGAGTTACAAGCATACCGAGTTGGAAAACTACGGTGCTGCTTCCGATGTGGACGAATCAACGCTCTATGCCATTATCCGTCAGGCGATGCTCAGCGGGTACATCAATAAAGACATTGACTCATACGGAGACCTGAAAATCACCTCCGATGGCAAGAAATATATCCGCCGCCCGACCAAGTTTGAAGTACCCATTGAGGTACACGATGAAGAGAACGAAGAGATGGGGAGTAGTTCCGTTGCCTGTGCTGCTGCCGATGATGTGCTGTTCTCCATACTGAAAGACGTGCGCAAGAAATTGTCGAAGAAATGCGATGTGCCGCCATTTGTCATCTTCCAAGACCCGTCTCTGGAAGCAATGGCGACCACCTACCCCATCACGATAGAAGAACTGATGACCATACCGGGTGTGGGCGTGAGCAAAGCAAAACGCTATGGCGATGAGTTTCTGCGCGTCATCAAGGAGTATGTGGAAGAAAACGAGATTATACGCCCCGAAGACCTGCGCATACGTACCGTAGCCAAAAAATCAACCCGCAAAAAACAAATCATTGCGGCTATCGACCGCCGTGTGGATCTTGACGACCTTGCAGAGTCCAACGGGATGTCGATGGAGGAGATGCTTGACGAGTTGGAAGCGATTGTTTTCTCCGGCACAAAGGTAAATATCAACTATTTCATCGAGGAGGTATTAGACCCGGACGAGGAAGAGGAGATATACGACTACTTCAAGAATGCCGAGAGCGATGACATCAAAACGGCTATGGATGAATTGGGAGAAGACTATTATGATGTCATACATGTACGTCTTGTACGTATCAAATTCCACTGCGACCTCGGAAACTAAATGATTAGGAATGAAAAATTATGAATTAAGAATTATTATGTATGTCCGGTTCATTCATAATTCATAATTATCCTATCCACAGGGTAAGATCAGGGAAAGCACAGGGAAAATCAAGCATCTCTTGCGGGTACATTTCAGGGAGAAAAGCAAGGTGGATATAAGGTGGATGTAAGGTGGATGTAAGGTGGATAAGCCTACCCTAATCACCCCGAAAAACAGAACATACTGCGTATGTTAATTATTAATTGTTAATTGAACGACTTGCATAAAAACGAAATAGATATTATCACTTTGGGCTGCTCCAAAAATCTTGTGGATGCCGAGCGACTGATGCACCAATTGGAATTGGCAGGCTATCGTTGTGTACACGATGCGGAAGACCCGAAAGGTGAGATTGCCGTTATCAACACCTGCGGATTTATCGGTGATGCCAAAGAGGAGAGTATCAATACCATTCTCCAATTTGCCGACCGCAAGACGCACCGCAAACTGCGCCAACTGTACGTAATGGGCTGCTTGAGCGAGCGCTACCTGCACGAATTGGAAACCGAAATCCCCGAGGTGGACAAATGGTACGGCAAGTTCGATTTTATGCACTTGATAGACGACCTCAAAGCGCAATCCAAGAGCGACAACGGGTGTGGCTACAAACGTACACTTACCACGCCGAAACACTATACCTACATCAAGATTTCGGAGGGGTGCAACCGTTTCTGCTCCTATTGCGCCATTCCGCTTATCACAGGCAGACACACTTCGCGCCCGATAGAAGAGATACTCGAAGAGGTACAATGGCTTGTAGGTCAGGGAGTAAAAGAATTTAACGTCATTGCACAAGACCTGTCGAGTTACGGACTTGACCTCTACAAGGAGCACCGTCTCCCCGAACTGATAGACCGGATGGCGCAGATAGACGGTGTACATTGGATTCGTCTCCACTATGCCTACCCCACCGATTTTCCCGATGGTATCCTTGAAGTAATGGCAAAACACCCGAATGTATGCAAGTATCTTGACATTGCCTTGCAGCATTGCAGCGACCGTATGCTCAGTCTAATGCGCCGGCACATCACACGTGCGGAGCAAGATGCACTCCTCGCACGAATACGCACGGCAGTACCAAACATCTGCATTCGCACAACATTGCTTGTCGGACACCCCGGCGAAACAGAAGAAGATTTCGAAGAACTGAAACAATGGGTGCAGGAGATGCGCTTCGACCGTATGGGAGCCTTTGCCTACTCCGATGAAGAAGGTACCTACGCCAACCTGCATTATAAAGACGATATTCCGCAAAAGGAGAAAGAGCGGCGTGTAGCAGAGATAATGGCAATACAACAGGAAATATCGGGCGAACTGATGCAGCAAAAGACAGGCAAGACAATGGAAATAATCATTGATCGTGAAGACCCCGACTACTATATCGGACGCACACAATTCGATTCTCCGGAAGTGGATTGCGAAGTCTTGATTGACAAAAAACACATATTGCAAACAGGTAATTTTTATCCGATTAGGATTGTTCGTGCCGAAGAATTTGATTTGTACGGCACACTCGGAACTGAAAAAGATTTATGCTGACAAAAGACTTGATAAATAATATAGCAGAGACTACGGGAATGACCAAAAGACGTGTAGAGGAACTGCTCAACGCCACCAATGCAGCAGTGCGGGACGCATTGTTGGAGGGAAAATCCGTATCCCTACAAGGTCTCGGCACTTTGGAAATCAAACAAAAAGACGAACGCACTTTTGTCCACCCCCGTACCGGTGAGAAAAGCATTGTGTCTGCCAAAAACCAACTCTGCTTCAAGCCCGCCGCCAACATCAAAGACGAACTGAAAAACCTCTAAACCATGGCAGACAAACTGAGTAGTACAGACCTACGTCGTGCCGTCATGGTACGTACCGGTGCCTCCGAAAAAGAGGTTGCCTTGTTTCATACTGCCCTCAGAGAGCAGATACTGGCAGCGATGCAGACTGACAAGCAAGTTAAAATAAACGGGTTAGGTACATTCCGTCTGCAAGCCGTCGCCCCCCGCAAAAGTGTGAACATCGCCACCGGACAAAGCATTACGATTGAAGGTTACAACAAACTGACTTTTGCTCCGGAAATCAGTATCAAAGAATTGGTCAACAACAATCCGTTGAAAACAGATGTCTCTACTGCCACAAAACCGCAGCCTGCAAACAAGCAAACGGATAACGAGTTCGACCCGTTGAAAAAACTCGGCGAACAAGCAGATGAAATAGTGGATATTTTAGCCTCTCTCGGACAAGGTCCGAAAGCGCAAAGCGAAGAACCTAACTGCGCCCCCACTCCCCCAATCCCCCTCAATGAAGGGGAGGTGCAGGAAACGGTATCTCCAAAAGAGCCGGTTACTCCGCAAGAGGTACCTGCTCCCAAGGAAACGCCCATTGAACCGATAGAAATAGAGCCCGTTTCTCCTACTCCCAAAAAAGAAGAGGAAAAACCGCAAACGACCTCCAAGCCAAAGAAGAAATATCATTTTCTGCGCGATACTCTGATTTGTGTCTGCTGTTTGCTGCTGGTATTAGCCGGCGGATATATATTTCTGCGTGAGATTTTCAGCCAATGGGTGGATTCGCTCCGTGAACAACCTGCCGGACAAATAACGGCAATCGCTCCTATAGATTCTATAGAAACAAAAGACACTATAACCATAGATACTGTTGAAACTATCCGCACTGTGCCGGAGACTACGCCTACGGCATACACAGAATTTATCGCCACAGAGCGTGTGCGAAACGGGAGCCGTCTCGCCCAAATTGCCCGCCGCCATTACGGCGAAGACAAGATGGATCTGTGGGTCTATATCTATGATGCCAACAAGGATATTATCGGCAATCCCAATGAAATCAAAGTAGGAACGGAACTGCGTGTTCCCCACCTGACGGAACAGCAAATGGATTTGACCAATCCCGAGACACAGGCACAGATAGAGCAACTCAAAGCGCAAATAGAAGCACTCGGCAAGTGAACGGACAGGTAATACATATAGAAAACGCTTGCACCAACAATCTGAAACATGTAAGCGTTGACATACCTCGTAATCAATTGGTCGTGATTACAGGTGTGAGCGGTAGCGGCAAGTCGTCGTTAGCGTTTGACACACTTTATGCAGAGGGACAACGCCGCTATGTGGAGAGTCTGAGTGCCTATGCACGCCAGTTTCTCGGACGTATGCAGAAACCCGAAGTGGACAAGATAGAGGGCATTCCGCCAGCAATCGCCATCCAGCAGAAAGTGAGCAGCCATAACCCGCGTTCCACCGTGGGGACAAGCACCGAGATATACGATTATCTCAAACTCCTTTTCGCCCGTATCGGACACACCTACTCACCCGTTAGCGGCAAGGAAGTACGCCGCAAGAGCATACGCGATGTAGTGGATGCAATGACCTCGCAGCCGGTTGGGACACGCATCTATCTGATTGCACCTATTGTATTAGAGAACAGGACACTGCGGGAGCAGTTGGATATATGGCAGAGCGAGGGTTTCTCCCGCCTGTTGGATAACGGCGATGTGGTGCGTTTGGGTGCTACTACCGACCAGCAGATCACTGCAAACGGACAGTTCAAAGAACACGTTTTTTTGTTGGTTGACCGTGTGGTTTCCGATGGCGAACCTGCCACGGCAAACCGTTTTGCCGATTCCGTACAAACCGCTTTTTTTGAGGGACACGGCGAGTGCGGGCTGTACATCAACGGCAACTACGAAATGTTCTCCGAGCGTTTCGAGATGGACGGTATTCGCTTTATGGAGCCGAGCGAACATCTCTTTGATTTCAACAATCCCATAGGTGCCTGCCCTACCTGCAAAGGCTTTGGCAGTATCATTGGTATCGACCCCGATCTGGTAGTGCCGGACAAGACAAGGTCGGTCTATGACGATGCCATCGCCTGTTGGCACGGGGAGAAAATGAGTGTTTGGCGGGATCAACTTGTCTATAATGCTGCAAAGTTTGGATTTCCGATACATACTCCATTCATAGAACTCACCCCTGAACAAAAAAGACTTATCTGGACAGGGAACGAGTATTTCCGAGGACTGAACGATTTCTTCCATGAACTGGAATCCAAACAATATGGGAAAATACAGTATCGTGTAATGCTCGCACGCTACAAGGGCAAGACCATCTGCCCCGACTGCAACGGTATGCGTTTGCGCAAAGAGGCTGAATATGTACGAGTCGGCGGCAGGAACATCGCCGAACTATGCGCTATGCCGGTTTCCGATCTGACACATTGGTTTGCCCATCTGTCGCTCAACGAGACCGAGCAGAAAACTGCCGAAATACTGCTCCACGAGATAACCTCCCGTTTGCAGTTTATGGAAGATGTCGGACTTGGCTATCTGACACTCAGCCGTATGAGCAACACGCTTTCCGGGGGTGAGAGCCAGCGTATCTGTTTGGCAAAATCGCTTGGCAGCAGTCTGGTGGGGTCTCTCTATGTGTTGGACGAACCCTCTATCGGTCTGCACGCCCGCGATACGGAACGGCTCATTCACGTACTCAAAGAATTGCGGGACCTCGGCAACACGATTGTAGTAGTAGAACATGACGAGGAAATTATCCAAGCCGCCGACTACATCATCGAGATTGGTCCTGCCGCAGGTATCCACGGTGGTGAAATCACCTATGTAGGCAAACCGAAGGCAGGCGAATTTGTCTATACGATCCCTGCGCAACGGCGCAAATGGAACAACTATATTGAGATACAGGGAGCGTGTGAGAACAACCTCAAGAATCTTAACGTACGTTTCCCGCTTAACGTGATGACCGTGGTTACAGGTGTGAGCGGTAGCGGGAAATCCACTCTCGTAAGCAAAATTTTCTACCCCGCTTTGAAAAAGCACTATGGCGGAATGGCAGAACATACGGGCAGTTACTCTGCTCTCAAAGGCAGTATGCACCTTGCCACAGACATCGAGTTCGTGGATCAGAACCCGCTCAGCCGTTCTTCACGCTCCAATCCTGTTACTTATCTCAAAGCCTATGACGAGATACGCCGCTTGTTTGCCGAGCAACCGTTGAGCAAGCAACTCGGTTTCACTGCCTCTCATTTCTCATTCAACACCCCGGGCGGACGTTGCGAGATGTGTCAGGGCGAAGGCACCATCACCATCGAAATGCAGTTTATGGCGGACATCACTCTCGAATGCGAGCAATGTCATGGCAAACGTTTCAAACAAGATGTGTTGGACGTTCACTATCGCGGCAAATCAATCTATGACATACTGACTATGACAATCAATCAGGCTATTGACTTTTTCTCGGAAGATCCTGATTGCGAGAAGATTGTAAAACGACTCAAACCGCTGCAAGACGTAGGTATCGGTTATATCCGCTTGGGGCAGTCGAGCAGTACCCTTTCGGGCGGCGAGAGTCAGCGGGTAAAACTGGCATCGTTCCTCGCCCAAGAGGATGCACAGCCGACTATCTTCGTTTTCGACGAACCTACTACCGGTTTGCATCACAAAGATGTACAAGTGCTGTTAAAAGCCCTTGATCAACTGATCAGCAGGGGACATACTGTCATTGTTATTGAGCATAACCCGAGTATGATTCTGGCGGCTGACCACGTCATCGACCTCGGTCCCGAAGGTGGGGACGAAGGAGGACATATCGTGTACGAAGGTACACCGGAAGGTTTGGCGCAATGCCAAGAAAGTTATACCGGACAATTTATAAAGAAATTATTCCATTAACAGTTAAATTCAGCATTATGAATGAAAAATTAAATGAATTACACAACTCTGATGTCTTTTCACATCTCGCCTCTGCCAATTATCTGCCACGCTGGTGTGTATTGTTGATTGATGTTTTGTTATGTTCGATTGCTTATTGGGTCAGTATATTGATTGGCAACGGTATCTTTTCTTATGGGTTTGTGTGCAGTGGTGTATTGCCCTTTGGAACACAGTATGCTATTTTGACAGGCATACAGATACTTTGTTTTTGGCTGTTTCATTCCTATTCGGGTATCCTGCGTTACTCTACATTTATTGATACTATCAAGTGTCTGCTTGCTATACTTACTTGCGGTGGTTCGTTGTTGGTTTTCAATATAGTGTTTGCCACCATTACCGGTAACAAACTGTTTCTCAATACAGCGTTGGTTATTTATACTCCCATCGCTTTCATATTCCTTTTTGCCTTGCGCGTCAGTGTCAAAACACTGTACGAATTTATCCGCCACCACGCTTCCGGTACAAAGAGGGTAATGATCTGGGGTACCAAGTCCGCCGGTATTGCCATTGCCAAAATGCTCCGTAGTGCCGGTGATGCAGCCCAGTATTGTCCTGTCGGTTTTTTAGGAAACAAAGAAGACAAAAATGATAGTCAACATAGTTTGGTCGGACTGAAAGTTTTTCCGTTCAATGACAAGACTTTCAAATGGATGAAAGACCACAATGTCCACGATGTGATTATCTCGCCGCTCAAAATGCGGGCTATCAATCCGTCCAAAGATCTGCAGGTATTCTTTGATAATGGTCTGCACGTCCTGACCACTCCCTATTTCACACAATTTGATAATATGGAAGAGGTGGACAACCAGCGTATCGGACGTATTGAGAACATCCAGATAGAAGATTTGTTGGAGCGTCCCGCTATCCATATCAATACTGATAATGTATTGCAAATCATACAAAACCGTGTGGTATTGGTTACCGGCGCAGCAGGCAGCATTGGTTCGGAATTGGTTCGGCAAGTGCAGAAATACCAACCGAAAATAACCATTCTTCTGGAGCAGGCGGAATCGCCCTTGCACGACCTGACACTTGATTTGAGAAAACAGTTTCCCGATGCACAGTTTGTACCGGTCATTGCCGACATCCGCAACCGTGAACGGTTGGAAGAGGTGTTCAACCAGTTCCACCCCGCAGTGGTCTATCATGCTGCCGCCTACAAACATGTGCCGCTGATGGAGTTGCACCCCAACGAGGCGATACGCGCCAATGTCATGGGTACGAAAAATATGGCGGATATGGCAGTCAAATACGGTGTGGAGCGTTTTGTAATGATTAGCACCGACAAAGCGGTGAACCCGACCAATATCATGGGTGCCAGCAAGCGTATTGCCGAGATTTATGTACAATCGCTCTTCAAGAAACTCGTAAAGGAAAACCCGGATTGTACCAAATTCATCACTACCCGTTTCGGCAACGTACTCGGTAGCAATGGTTCGGTCATTCCGTATTTCAAAAAACAGATTGCCGCAGGCGGACCGGTTACGGTTACCCACCCCGACATCATCCGTTATTTTATGACTATCCCCGAGGCGTGCTGTCTCGTAATGGAAGCCTCTACGCTCGGCAACGGCGGCGAGATATTCGTCTTCGATATGGGACACCCCGTGAAAATACTCGACCTTGCCAAAAATATGATTCGACTTGCCGGTTTCATCCCCGGCGAGGAAATACCGATTGTCTTCACAGGTCTGCGCCCCGGCGAGAAACTCTACGAGGAACTGCTCAACCAAAAGGAGACCACCCTGCCCACTTCCAACGAGAAGATTATGGTGGCACGGGTGCGTGAGTTTGAATTCGATGAGGTTTCCAAGAACATAGACTCGCTCATTGACTTGACCACTAAAAACAAACCATTTCTCACCGTACAACTTATGAAAGAGATTGTGCCGGAATATATCAGCAACAACTCCATATTTGAGAAGTTAGACAAATAAAATCTTTCGCTGTAACACCGATAAATTTACATATACGGTGTGTAATGCACGGAATAGAAAAAATGCTTAGTGTAGAACACTTATCCATAGAATTTTCTTCCCACCCCGTTCTGGAAGACATATCCTTTATGATCAACAAAAAGGATCGTATAGCCCTTGTAGGCAAGAACGGTGCGGGCAAGAGTACACTCCTGCGCCTTGTGGCAGGCGAATATCAGCCGACTTCGGGGCGTATCTCGCGCGACTCGGATATGACGATCGGTTATCTCCCGCAAGTGATGATGCACATCGACGGCAAGACGCTCCGAGAGGATGTGATGAGCGTGTTTGACGGCGAACCCGATGAGGAGAAAGCCCGCCGCATCGCCGAGATGGACAGAACCATCATCGGTCTCGGTTTTGAGCGCAAAGACTTTGACCGCCCCTGCTCCGAGTTCTCCGGGGGGTGGCGTATGCGTATCGAATTGGCTAAGATTCTACTCCGCCACCCAGACCTGCTTCTTCTTGATGAGCCGACCAACCACTTGGATATAGAGTCTATCCAGTGGCTCGAAGACTTTCTGAAATCTTCACAAAGCGCTATTCTGTTAGTTAGCCACGACAAGAAGTTTATTGACAACGTTACGAACCGCACCATCGAGATTACTCTCGGGCGTATCTACGACTACAATGTCAATTACTCCCGCTTCCTTGAACTGCGCAAGGAACGCCACGAGCAGCAGGTACGCGCCTACCTCAATCAGCAAAAGATGATTCAGGAGACCGAGGACTTTATCGAGCGTTTCCGTTACAAAGCGACCAAGGCGGTGCAGGTGCAGTCGCGTATCAAACAACTGGAAAAACTGGAGCGTCTGGAAGTGGATTTGGAAGATACATCACGTCTCAGCCTCCGTTTTCCTCCTGCTCCCCGAAGCGGTGATTTCCCGCTGATCGTGGAGGACTTGCGCAAAGATTTCGGCAACCATACCGTCTTCTCCGATGTTACGTTTACCATCCGCCGCGGCGAGAAAGTGGCGTTTGTCGGCAAGAACGGCGAGGGTAAATCGACCCTTGTCAAATGTATTATGGGGCAACTCGACTATATGGGTACGCTCAAAATCGGGCATAACGTCAAGATCGGTTATTTTGCACAGAATCAGGCAGCGTTATTAGATGGGGAATTGACGGTTTTTGATACGATAGACCGTGTGGCGGTAGGCGATATCCGCACCAAGATACGTGATATTCTCGGCGCATTTATGTTCGGCGGAGAGGCTTCGGAAAAGAAAGTGAAGGTGCTTTCCGGCGGCGAGCGAAGCCGTTTGGCAATGATTCGTCTGCTTTTGGAGCCATGCAATCTGCTTATTCTCGACGAGCCGACCAACCACCTTGATATGCAGTCCAAAGATGTACTGAAAGCCGCCTTGCAGGACTTCAACGGCACCGTCATCTGCGTCAGCCACGACCGTGATTTCCTCGACGGGTTAGTCAGCAAAGTCTATGAGTTCGGTGGCGGGAAAGTGCGTGAACACCTTGGGGGCATCTACGATTTTCTGCAATCGAAAAAGATTGACAGTTTGCAGGAATTAGAGAAGAAAAATCAGGAAACCAAGCAACCGACCAATGCGGACAAAACAGGAGCCGGTTCGGCAGCGGACTATGCGGCGCAGAAAGCCGAAGCCGCAGCCCGCAGGAAAAAGGAGAAACAGATTGCGGAAACCGAAGCCTATATCGCCAAGTTGGAGGCAGAGCAGAAGCAGTTGGAGACACTAATGTCCGATCCGGCACAACAGACACAGGAGAATTTCCAACGCTACGAACACCTCAAACGCGAGATCGAGCAGAAAATGTACGAGTGGGAGATACTAAGTGAGTAATTATGAATTATGAATGGGATTGCTATCCTCAGGGTAACCACAGGGAAAGAACAGGGAGAAAAAGCATATAATTCCTAATTTTTCATTCATCATTCATAATTAAAAAGTAAGGTGGATGTAAGGAGGATATAAGGTGGATAGACTTTTTAACATATCTATCCTATAACCATCCTATAACGATCCTATAACGATCCTATAACAAAACGAGCAAAGAATTAACGGTTAAATTAACTAAGTTTTTTAATGGTCGTTTAATGGTTTTTAATAGATAAAATCTTTTTACGGAGAATATGGACGACATAATCGAATACATCAAGTCGTTTCTCCTCTACGGAGACACCACGATGACGCAGCACATCGGCTACACCGCCGACGAGTCGCTTTGGTCGCGCTACAAAGTGGTTATCGTGCCTTGCGGGCATCTCGGCAAAGATCCGGTTTTGCCCGATATGGAGCACCCCGTAGTGGAGCAAACGGGCAAGACGTTTGTTGTCCGCACCGACCTCATCTACAACACGTTTTTCTTTATCTCCCGTGCGGAGGAACTGCTCAATCCGCAGCGCGACGAACACGGACGTTTTGCCGCCCGTTTCTCTATTCTCGGGCAAGGCAACAACCTCGAGATACCGCTCGTGGACGAGTACGCGCGTATCTTGATGAAGTTGCTTGAAATGGATATGCCCCAACCACACTATTCGCATATCTATCTTACCCACGACATTGATATCCTTGACTATTATCGCCACCTGCGCGGGGCTTTGGGCGGAATCCGCCGTGGACACTGGCACGATGTGCTGTCCTCGTGGCAGGACATTCACCACGACCCCGCCTATACATTTCCGTGGCTCATAGAACAGGACGCTAAAGTGCCGACTGCCGATGTAATTTATTTTATAAAGCACACTGGAGGCAAAGGCTTCGACTATCCGCAATACAATACTAACGGACACGATTTCAATCAATTGGCTGACAGCCTCAGCCACTCCGGTGCACGTTTGGGACTTCATTCGAGTTACTACGGTTTGCCCGCGGAGGGCAAGCAGGCGGACTATTTCCGCACCATTCTCGCCCCTGCCTGCCCGCTCCACCGCAGCCATTATCTGCGTTGCTCTATCGACAATATGCAACGCCTCGCCGACCTCGGTTACACCGACGACTTCACTATGGCGTTCCCCGACCGTGCGGGTTTCCGTCTCCAGACCACCCGTCCCGTGCGGTGGATTAACCCCAAGACGCTGACGCTCACCCCGCTTACCCTCCACCCGCTCACACTGATGGACTGCACGCTGAGCAACAGCAACTATATGAACCTCTCCGAAGACGAAGCCTACTTCTTCTCGGAACAACTCCTCGACCGTGTCCGCCAGCACGCCGGCGAAGTAACGCTGCTATGGCATAACAGCATTTTCAATTCCGCAACTTATCATATTTCACTATATCAAAAACTTCTGAAAGGTCTGCGCCATTATACCAACCATCCGCAATGAGACTCATTACTATCATAGGTGCCCGTCCGCAGTTTGTGAAAGCCGCAATGGTCAGCCATGCTATACAAGTTCACAATGCACACTCTTCTTTACAAATAGAAGAGCGCATTTTGCATACGGGGCAGCACTATGATTACAATATGAGTCGTATATTCTTCGACGAATTGCATATTCCCGCCCCCGTATGGCACTTGGGCAGTGGCAATAATGTAGAGGAAATGAAACAAGCGATTGTGCCGATTATTCGGGGCAATGCCGATTATATTCTTGTATATGGCGATACCAATTCCACTTTGGCGGGAGCGTTGGCAGCGGAAGAATGTCGTATTCCTCTTATCCATATAGAAGCGGGATTACGCAGCCACAATATGCAAATGGCGGAGGAATACAACCGCATTGAGACCGACAAACGCTCACAAATACTCTTTTGCCCGACCCATACGGCGGTGGAAAACCTGCGCACGGAAGGAATTACACAAAACATCTACCATGTGGGCGATGTGATGTACGATGCGGCACTTACTTTCGGAGACATAGCCGATAATCAGTCGCACATATTGTCCGATTTGACCTTGGCGGACAAACAATATCTGTTAGCCACGGTGCATCGGGCAGAAAATACTGGCTCGGCATCCACCCTGTTGGCTATATTCCGCGCCTTGGAACAACTTCCTATGCCCGTTGTTTTGCCATTACACCCGCGCACAAAACACGTGTTAGAATCAGATGCAGCCCTATCCGCTTTTGTAGATGGTGCAAAGAATATACATATCATAGAGCCTGTTAGTTACATCAATATGGTGATGTTGGAGAAGCATACTTTTCGTATTCTGACAGACTCTGGCGGGGTACAGAAAGAAGCCTGTTTCCATCATGTGCCGTGTATCACACTCCGCAACGAAACAGAATGGGTTGAAACCCTGCAAGCGCATTGGAATATCCTTGCCGGTATTACCACACAAGGTATTTTGGATGCGTACAAAACCTCTCTTACACCTACCCGGACTTCTATTACCGAATACGGTAACGGACATTCCGCCGAAACCATCATTGATATATTATGCCAAAACGAATATTGATCATATCAGATGGTTTTACACCACCTCTGTACGGAGTGCGGATGACCCAACTTTGTAAGTATCTCAATCAAGATGGTTGGGACATCACACTTGTTACAGAGCAGATTACAGGGGATAATTACATCGTACCACATTGCCGTTTCTTGGCAATGCCTTATTATTCTCAATCACCTTTTTTACATAAAATCCAGTGGCTTTCAGATAAATTATTTAGCAGAAAAGAACATTGCCTGTATCGCTTTGCCAAACAAAACATACGGTTAGAAGAATTTACACTGATTTTATGCAGCACATTCAACTTATTTCCACTCCTCACAGCATCCAAATTAGCCCGAGAAGCAGGAATTCCTCTTATTGCTGATCTGCGAGACATCACGGAACAATGGAATGCTGACAGTTATTTGGCTTCAAACATACATTTGCCTCATAAACTAAAAAGTTGGTTGGTCAACACTTACGAACACGAATGCATCCGCCAACGCAATACTATTTTGCACACTGCCGATGCAATTACCACTATATCTCCTTGGCATCAATGGTTCCTGCAATCTATCAACCCCAATACACACCTTATATATAACGGATTTGACCCGGAAATATATACCACATCATCTGTCAGAACATCACAATGTATCATTAGTTATATCGGGCGCCTGTACGATTTCCACTCCCGCAATCCGCAATTGTTCTTGGAAGCCGTCAAAGAATTGCACAGAGAGAGACAAATCAATTCTTCATTTCTGCATATAGAATTTCATATAGAACCCGATATGGTCATCGCTTTGCAAGAACGGGTTGATCAACTCGGCTTGCAAGACTATTTTCATATTAGCAGTTATATCCGGCGTAAAGACGCATTGTCCTTATTACAGCACTCCGCCATCAGTCTGCTGTTTGTCGCCGCCCAGTCCCCCAATGCCCCGCAAGGAGTAATGACCACAAAGTTTTTTGAGGCGCTCGGGTGCGAAAAGCCGATATTGTGCGTGCCGTCCGACGAGGGGTGTCTGGCACAGACTATCTATGAGACGAATGCGGGTATTGCCACATCGGATATAGGGGAAATCAAGGCATTTATCTTGGATAAATACCACGAATGGCAACAAAACGGCTATACACACCAACCCGTTACAAATAAAGAACAATTCTCCCGCCGACGCCAAGCAGAGCAGTTCGAGCAACTTTTTTTGTCGCTTACAGAAGGACATCAACGCCCTTTGCTGACAGACATATGTTGGACGCTATACCGCTCTAATACTACCTTCGATTTTTTAGACAGCATCATTGCTGCACCACGGTACAGACGTATGCGGTGCTTCTTTACCACTCGTTTCGGGAAATACGTCAATCTCTTGCTACTCAAAGTATTCCGCATTGATTTGCAACGCACATTGGCTTTGCGCTATACCCGCCATTGGGATAAAGACACCCTATTAGATAAAGCACGTACGTTCTGCAGTACCTATCTGGAACCGCGGAAAAATGAAGAAGTATTCCGCATTCTACAAGGGCGACAGATTATATTAGCCTCGGGGACAATGGATGCGATTGCCCAAGCCGTAGCCGAACAACTCCAGCCCACCGCTGTTCACTCATCACATTTACTGAAACACCACCTGCTTGACATGTACTGCGATTTTGATATTATCACAGATAATACCGCCGACCTGCCACTCATCCGCAAAGCGCATCACGCTTACATTGTGGTGTATGACGACCTGCCCCGTTGGAAAAAACTGACAAAAGACCTGCAAAACACGGAATTTATCTATGCAGACGGAACCAAATATTAGACCACGATTTGCGAGCGAGCATATACCGCAACGGGTATTTTATATACCTTTTGCCTACTATTATCGTGTACGTTTAGGAACACCTGCCAAACTGCTATCATGGGGACTGATTTACTTGTTCCCGACTGCATTTTATGCTTGTTTGGCAGCGGGCGAAGTGTCTCTTGCCATCCTGTACAACTATATATTATTGCTGTTGGCGGTTTTTACTCTGTATGAAACCGGCTATATCTACAACGATACATTTGCCACACGTAAAGAAACGAATCCTTCCATACGTCTGTATCCGGATAATCTGCAATACTTCTACGCCCACTATAGAACTATTATTGCAGTACGTATACTATTGGTTATCTGCGTATTGGTTATTCTGTTGTGTCTCCACCCTACTCTTCTGTGGCTGCTTACCTGCGTTAGTGTATTGCTTATCGCACCCATATTCTACACCTACAACCGGATACGCAACCGTTACAACGTATTTCTCTATCCGCTGTTGGTTTTCTCGCGCTATATTCCTTTCATAATCCCGTACTTGAATAGCAACAACATCGGTTATGTCGGTTGGCTGTTTCTCTCTTTCCCATTACTCAATGCCATAGAGCGTTTCTCTATACCGCGCTACCGATACCCCCTGATACGCTGTCTGATTCCGAGCGAGGAAGCCAAATCCCTGTTCCGAGTAGGATATTATGCGTTGGTAAACCTGATTGCCACACCGATTCTAATTGTTTCACACTCCTCGCTTTTTCCATTGATACCCATATACATACTTGGCATATATCGCCTTTTACTCTATATACTTACCCGCTTCTACACACCTAAAAATTACCTGAAAGGATGAAAGATCTATCCAAAGACAAGCAACTCGGTATCTGTATTTTGCTGTGGTTGATACTACTGATACCCAATATCTTTGCGCTGTTTACCGCAGAGGACTTGCACGTATCTTTTATCAAGACTGCAGGTTATATAGCAGTGCTTCTTGCATGCTTGTTTCTACCCGCTTTTATTTTCAAAGCCCGCACTTATTTTATTTTAGAGGGAGTATTATGCCTATTCTGTGCACCGATTGAACTTGCCAGCCTACATTTGAACCACCGCCCGACATCGGATCTGTTTCTGCAATCGGTCTTTGCCACCAACCCGCAGGAAGCAGCCGAAGTGGTTACATCCGTATGGTGGCTGTGCATCATAGTGATTGCAATATGGATAGCCTATTTCGTATTGGCAAGCCGTTTGGACAACCGGTATATATTTCCCCGACTGGTAAACTACTGCGGGTTAGGCGGAATAATAGTACTATTAGTTGCTTTATATGGCGCAATGTGGCTACATATCAAACATGTTGCAGAAGAGTTACCAACAAAGGAAATATGCGCCCGTGCATGGGAATCCACCATAGTCAAATGGGACAAGATCTATCCGTACAATATCTATCGCGGGTGCGGGTATCTCCTGAAAGAAAAGCATAAAGCACAAAAGATGCAGGAGAAAATAGAACATTTCTCATTTGGTATTCCCCAAAAAGATTCGATAGAAAACGAGTTGTATATTCTGTTTATAGGCGAGTCCTCGAGGTATGACCACTGGGGAATCAACGGGTATGAACGCAATACATCGCCAAGGCTTTCTTCACAACCCAATCTGGTTTCCTATTCCTCTGTTTATTCGCAAGCCAACCTGACTATGCACTCGGTGCCGCTGCTGCTTACCCGTGCCACGGCGGCGACCGCCGATATTCAGAACAAAGAGAAAGGGCTGACCGATGCGTTTGCCGAGGCGGGCTATTCCACGGCTTTCATCACACGCAACGAGACCACCAATTTTATCAACCGCACGATGGAGGATTGCGACTATCATTACGCTTTTTCGCAACTGTTGGATATTGATTTTGCCAACGATTGCGACAGTTACGATATGGATATACTGACCAAAGTACGCGAAGCCCGCACCGATACAGGACAGATGATGATTCTTCACTCTTTGGGCAGCCACTATAAATACAGTCTCCGCTATCCCGTCAACGAGAATGTGTTTACCCCGTCTTTCGGGCGTACCGACAGTTATCGGCTGATGAACGAAGCGCACAAACCGCTCATTATCAATGCTTATGACAATACGATTCACTATACCGACAAAGTACTCGGGGAGTTGATCAACTATGTGGATTCACTGCAGATACCTGCTGTGGTACTCTATATTTCAGACCACGGTGAGAGTTTTTGGGACGATGAACACAAGTTCTCCATGCACGGCTCATATATTCCAGTTGAAGCCGAATACCATGTGCCGTTCTTTGTCTGGTACTCCGTATCCTATGCACAACAGCACCCCGACAAGGTGCAACAAATATCTGTCAATCGGGATGTTCCCATTACCTCACAGGTAGTATTTCATTCTCTATTGGATATGGCAGATATTCCGATTGCAGACAGCACATACAGCATCTGCTCTACGTATCTGCAATCCCAAGATACTATTAGCGTCATCTCCGGCGGCGGGCAACTGACCGATTTTGTTATTTCCGAACAATAGTAATCAACTACACAAAACACTAATCAACCAATATGATATGAATAAGTTATACTCTCTATTTATCCTGCTGTTTACAGGGAGTTTGCATATTTTTGCCACAACCTATTATGCCTCGCCAACCGGTTCAGGGAATGGCAAAACCTACGGCACACCTTGCCCGTTGAACAAAGGGATTAGCAGTCTCGCACAAGGAGGAGACACGCTGTATCTGCTCGGCGGACAATACGACTTGGACAAGACCTCTATCAGCAACAAAAACGGCACAATGGGGAAATACATTGTTATCTCGGGCTATCCCGGTGAGAAAGCCATTTTAGACTTCCGCAGTACGGCTTACGGTACACGCGGACTACAGATAGCCGAGACCTGTACTTATCTTCATATCAAAGATTTGACACTTCGCTATTCGGGCAAGAACAACCTCTACAACGAGGGCAGCAACTGTCTTTTTGAAAACCTTGATATTTACGGTTCCGCCGATACGGGCTGCCAAATGAAGAAAGGCGGAAATAACATTATTAAAAACGTGGATTCACACGATAACTTCGACTACCAGTTGGACAAGTCAGGGAACCTGACCCAGTGCGATTTCGGTGGTAATGCAGACGGTTTTGCCGACAAGCAATTTACCGGCAACGGCAATCACTATATAGGTTGCCGCAGTTGGAACAACTCGGATGACGGTTGGGACTTTTTCCAACGTGCTTCCAATTCCGAGACCATCATAGAGGGGTGTATATGTTACAAGAACGGTCCCGCCTGGTATGATATGCGCAACCACCCGCGTTACGAGACCGACAAGGCGTGGTTTGACCAGTTCAAGAACGGCAAAACCGTCACAGATGCGGACGGCAACAAAGTGGCAGTTACATTAGAAAAATATCCCAATATGGGGAACGGCAACGGGTTCAAATTAGGCGGGGGCAGCACCCGACACGATGTGCTGGTTCACCATTGTCTGTCAGTAGCCAATACCGTGAAGGGTTATGACCAGAACAGCGATGCGGGGGCGGTACGGCTGTACAACAACACAGCATATCTCAATAATTCCGACTATAGTTTCTACAATGCCAACGGTTGCACCTTGGATATTCAGAACTGCATCAGTTTTCAATCGAAAAGCAAGAATACGTTTGACAGCAAGATTGTAGAAGTGAGCAATAATAACTCGTGGTCAGCGGGTTTCTCGGTGTCGGCATCGGATTTCCTTTCCCTTGACACCACGCAGATTACCGCTCCCCGCAAAGCGGACGGCAGTCTAAGCGAAGGCACCCTATTCCGTTTGGCGAAGGGGTCTGCCCTTGTTGATGCGGGAGTGGATGTGGGGTTGGATTATATGGGCGATGCACCCGATATAGGTTGCTATGAGACCGATGGTGCAAAGCCCCAACCGGAGCAAGGTCGCCAGGTGGCGTATATCACCACTCCCGGCAGTGCGGAAGACGCTTCCATTCTCAGCCTCCTGCGGCAAAACGATTCGATTGCCGTAAAGATTGTGAATGCAGCCTCTTCAAGCACGGATTTTTCCAAATATGAATTACTGATTATCAGTCCAAAACCGAGCAGCAGTGCGAAAGCATTTACCGCACTCAAGGGGTACGACAAGCCGATGCTGGTACTCAAGCCGTTCTTGTTCAAGAGCGGGGTATGGGACTGGGGTACTGCGGCAAATACACAAGATTTGTCGGTTGTAGTGAGCGATACGACACACGCATTGTTCCGCGGTATCACTTTTGACGACACACAGACTATCCAACTATTTGAGACTTGCACGACCAATGCCGTGACGGCTATCAGCAGTTGGACAGGCAGTCCGTCAGGGATAGTTTCATTAGGTGTACCCATTTCTCAATCCGACTACACGACTATTGCCGATATGCCTGCGGGGACGGTTCTTAACGGCACAACACTCACGCAACGCATAGTGATGCTCGGTATATCGGAATACAGCACCGCCAACCTTACGGACACTGGTCTGCAAATCATTGACAATGCAGTCCGTTATCTATTAGGTATTCCCCACTCCGATGATACAACCGACCTTGTCAATTCCGCAATTGTTCCGCAAGCAAAGAAAATACTGACCCCGCACGGTATAGTCATTGTGCGCGAAGAAAAACGCTACACGGTTTTGGGAATTTGTATGTAGAATATGCACTATATGCAGTTTTGTTTCTGCATATAGTGCATAAAAAAAACGGCTTATCCTATCGAAAAAAGCC
>DGIN01000005.1:57787-65080 GCA_002387325.1 Bacteroidales bacterium UBA4621
TCTACGTCTTTTCTACGTAATGGGTAAGTAGTTGGAACAGAGAATGCATATTATGCATATTATGCATATTCGTTGTGAATTATAAAATCGGGAATTATGAACTTAGCAGACCTCTTACATCAGGAAGTAGTGCCGGCTATCGGTTGCACGGAACCCATCGCCGTGGCACTATGTGTGGCGAAAGCCACGGAACAACTGCAACACGAGCCGACATCTATCCGCGTTCGTTTGAGTAAAAACATCTACAAGAACGCTATGTCGGTGGGTATTCCGAATACGGGAATGACGGGGCTGCCGATTGCCATTGCCCTCGGTGCAACCATCGGTCATAGCGACAAGCAATTGGAGGTGCTGTGCGATGTATGTCCGCAAGCGGTGGAGTATGCCAAGACCTATATGGAGCATACGCCTATTGCTATAGAGACAGACCCGCAGGCACCGGATATACTGTATATCCGTGCAGAGGTGTCTGACGGCACACATACCGCCCATGCCACGATACAAGGCAGCCATACCCATTTCTGCGAAGACGAAAAGGCACCGGCTGTTTCCGAAAAGGAGCAGGAGACGCAGCCTGCGCTTACTATGCGACAAGTGTACGATTTTGCCATGACCGTCGATTTGGACGATGTACGCTGGCTGTTGGAGGGCGCAGAGATGAACATCAATGCTGCCAAAACCTCTTTCAACGGCGACTACGGACACGGTCTCGGCAAACTGCTACAGACGCAACGCATGCGGAAATGTATGCCGGCGTGCCGCAACCTGCTACCTGCCATATTCGGCAATACGCTTTTTACCAAGATATTGAGTTATACCAGCGGTGCGTGCGATGCACGTATGTCGGGGGCGATGGTACCTGTGATGTCCAACTCGGGATCGGGGAACCAAGGTATATCCTGCTCGGTGCCGGTATATATCTACGCCCAAGAGAATGGTTGCCCGGCGGAACAGTTGATACGTGCATTAACACTTAGCAATCTGACGGTTATCTATATCAAGCAATCGCTCGGACGCTTGTCTGCATTGTGCGGGTGCGTTGTGGCGGCTACGGGGTCGGCTGCAGGAATCACCTACCTGATGGGCGGCACCTATAGCGAAATAACCTACGCCATAAAGAATATGATTGCCAATATATCGGGTATGATTTGCGATGGTGCCAAACCCGGTTGCGCCTTGAAAGTAACCAGCGGTGTGAGTACGGCTATTCTCTCGGCGTCATTAGCAATGCAGCACTCGTATGCCGATGCAACGGAGGGGATTGTCGAGGACGACATAGACCGCACCATACACAACCTGACCCGTATCGGTCGCGAAGGAATGACGCAAACCGATGACCTGATTCTTGATATTATGCTTCACAAGGGGAATTAATAATTAACATACATACCGTATATCTTTATGAAACGTTATTTTTCAATTGTTTTGGTGTGCTTCTGCGTTCTATTTGTACAGGCAGAAGACGCTATGTACCAAGAGATTAACTACACTCTCAACTCGGACATGCATACCGCCGAGGTAGTGGTTAATCCGCAGGCAAGCGGCGAACTCTACATTCCCGAGGAGATTACAGTCGGGCAAGAGACCTATCGCGTTACCAGCATTGGCGAAAAGGCTTTCAAAGGCTGCAAGAATCTGACGGCTATTGTACTGCCTCCGTCCTTAGAGCGCATTTATCGCTCGGCATTTGACGGCACCGGCATCATGCTTGACAAGAATAACTGGACAAACGGCGTACTCTATATTGACAGTTGTCTGATTGCGACTGACAAGACTATCAAGCCGAGATTTATCATAGCGGAAGGCACGCGTCTCATTGCGGCAGGTGCTTTTCAAGGCAACAAGACCCTCACACGGGTGGAGTTTCCCGCTTCTGTACACCGTATAGACCATGACACATTTCGCGATTGCAAGAATCTGACAAGGGCTATCATTCCACAGACTATCAACGAAATAGGTGAAGATGCGTTTACCAATTCCGGCATTTGGAACAATGAAAAAAAGTGGAAAAAAGGCGGACTCTATATAGACGGTTGCCTGATTGCCATAAACGACAACGTACCTGCAAAATTTGTTTTCAAAAACAAGATACCTACCCGGTTGATAGCCGCCGGTGCGTTCTCTAACAACAAGAAAATCAAGTCGGTTGTTATTCCTGCGACCATATCAGAAATACCCAATGCCACTTTCTACAAATGCGAAAACCTGACAGATGTGGTTATTCCTGCGACCATAAAGCGTGTGGGTAATTTTGCTTTCTACGGTTGCCAACTGCTTCGTGAAGCCACTTTGCCAAAGGATATTGAGTCTCTCGGTATGGGAGCCTTCTACGGGTGTGAGAATTTGCGCAGCCAAACACTTTCCAACCAACTGACCATCATCCCGCAAGGCTGTTTCTACCTATGCCGTTCCATACAACGTCTGACGTTGCCCGATCACCTGCGCAAGATAGGCAACGGAGCCTTCACCGGCTGTTCTTCTTTAGAGGATTTGAAATTTCCGGCAACCGTTGAAGAAATAGGCGAGATGGCGTTTGCCGGCTGTGCAAAATTTGTAGAAATTACTATCCCGGAGCAAGTTATCAACCTGAACAAAGGAGTGTTTACCGCCTGCACCCACTTACGAAAAGTAGTGTTGCCGGACGGGACATACGCTATTGGTGACGAAGCCTTCAAGGGGTGTGTTACGTTAGATCGCATAAACATCCCCAAATCTACATTCCGTATCGGGAAATCGGCTTTTCAAAACTGTCTCCAACTGCGCAATATCTATCTTACGGACCATATTCATCTGATTGAAGACGGGGCATTTCAAGAATGCAAGATGTTGGAAGACATCGTACTCCCCGCTTCGCTGACGGTTGTGAGCCAAAGGACTTTTGCGCAATGCGTCAGTCTGCGGACAATCAAATTCAACAAACGACTACGTGTTATCGAGGACGAGGCGTTTTATGAGTGCCGTCAATTGAGAGAGATAACATTGCCTGACAGCGTGCAAACAATTGGCGATGAAGCATTTATGAATTGCAAGAACCTGCGTAAAGTGGTTTTTCCTGAAAGATTGGAAAAAATCGGGGCATCTGCTTTCAAAGACTGCGAAAGCCTCGCTGTCCCCTATTATCCCCTATCTGCTATTGTGGGCAGGAATGCTTTCAAAGGATGTAAAAACAACTAAAAGAAACGGGGCTGTCTAACAAAATGTGTCAGGCAGCCTCTCTACGAAACGTTACAGAACAGATTAAAACTCCGTTTGCTTGAAGTCCACAGTGCCGTCTTTGGCTGTTTGGGCAGTATGGTTGGTGTTGATGTCGCCCCATGAGAGCCCCTCGTAGTGCCCGGTATAGTTCACCTCTTTCCACTGGCGCACCAAGTCCACAATGACCTTGTCGGGATAGCGTTGGAGTATATCGGCAAAGTCTTTCTCCTTGTTGGTTACGACGAGTACATCGCTGTTGGAGCAGACGGCATCCAAGTCGTCGCTGACAAAGTGCTGCAAGTGCGGTATCTTCGCCATGATGAAGTCTTTGTTAGTGCCTGTCAATTCGCTGACTTTCACGTTCTTGTCATATATGCGTATTTCAAAGCCCTTGCCGAGCAGGCTTTCCACCACGTCCACGATAGGCGAGCAACGCAGGTCGTCGGTTCCTGCCTTGAAAGACAAACCGAGTATGCCTATCTTACGATGCCCTTGCGCCATAATCAGTTGCACGGCATTGCGTTTCTGCGCCTCATTGGAAGCGTGAATGCTCTCTATGACCGGCACATCAATATAGAGGTCGTGCGCCAACGTGCGCAGGGCTTTCATATCCTTGGGCAGGCACGAGCCACCATAAGCGAAGCCTGGTTTGAAGTAATACGGACTGATATTCAGTTGCTTATCCTTACAGAATATCTCCATCACCTTGTGGCTGTCGATGTTCAGCCCTTTGCAGATATTGCCCACCTCATTGCCAAACACAATCTTCAGCGCATGGTAGGTATTGTTGACGTATTTCATCATCTCCGCCACACGGATATCGGTAGAGACAAACTCGGCATCGATGTCCTTGTAAATATCACGGAACACCTGTTCGGCATACGGGTTGTCGGTACCAACAAGCGTCAAAGGCGGATTGAAATAGTCTTTCACCGAGGTGCCCTCACGCAGGAACTCGGGGTTGCTGACAATGGTAAAGTCTTTGTTGCGCTCTTTGCCCGAGGCATCTGCAATGATTTCACCCACTTTCTCATTGGTACCCGGCAGCACCGTGGAGCGGATAGCCACGATATGGAAGGTCGTCTTGTGGCGTAAGGCTTCGCCTATCTGCTTTGCCACCGCGTAGATGTAGTTCAAGTTGAGGTGCCCCTCTTTGCTTGAGGGGGTGCCTACAACGATAAACGATACGTCGGTATTTTGCACAGCCTCATTGACATCGGTGGTAGCTGTCATACGCCCCGCATCGTGTGCCTCCTGACAGAGTTCGGCAATGCCCTCCTCGATAATAGTAGGTTTGCCCTCTTGCATAAGACGCACCTTGTTCTCATTGACATCCACGCCGATGACATGATGCCCCAACTTAGCCAAACAGGCTGCGCCTACGCAGCCGACATATCCCAAACCGAAAATCGATATTTTCATAGTTTTCTTATATTCTTTGTTTGTTATTTTCTTATTCACAATCTAAAAATCATACTCATGATAAAATTATTGTTTATGGAGAATGAATTATCTTGTTTCACAGAAAGAATCGTGCAAAAAATACATGTTGCTATCTCGCATATTTAATATGTTATTTACCGCAACCTGTGCAATTTTTGCACAATTTCATATCTCTCCATAATATTATTTTGCTTTATTATCCTATTTTTCCTTTACTACATTCTCCACCAAGGATAACATATAGGCATTGATGTCAATGAAGGTGTCGTTGATGTGGGCGCGGAGTTGCTGCTGGTGTAATTCGGCAGTTTTGGGGTCTATAGACAGTGTGTTGCGAAGCCAGTCTGCAATGGGTTGGGTCTGTTGGTTCTGGAGTTGGGCTACTTTGGCGGCGGCAGCATTGGCAGGCATATCATAGCGGATACCGAGATAATAAGCGGGGACGCCTAACAAAGCCGCCTCGCGTGCCATACTGTCTCCCGATGAAATCAACCCTGCACTATAATAGATTAGGGAGTGGATGTCTTTGACGGGTTCTTGCAGGAGTATCCAATCCGCAGGGTATTCCGCACGGCGATGTTTCTCCTCAAGAGAGAGCAACACCTTTAACTCGTGGTGCAATGCCTGCATTTTCTGTATCTCGTGTACTATGCCCAAGACTGCACCACTTGCCTGCCCTGCGTAATTCAGTGTTCCGACAGACACTTCCCGCAGAAACAGGTATTGTTTAGGCTGTACGCTGTATTCCGATAATACTTCTACGTTATGTTTGAATACATTGGGTGCGAGGTATGCCCACTCTTTGAGGCAAGGCAACACATGGACTGAACCTCCTACTGCCGCAACTTTTTCGTCCTCATAGAGACAATAGTTGGATTCTAACGAACACCATTTCTTAGGTTTGAAGTCTATTGTATCAGGGTCGTCATCGAAACTATACCGTGGAATTTTGAAAATATACCCAATAATCATCGCTGCCATACAGTTGCTGAAGACGATATCAATACTACGCCCTTTTGCCCAGCGGAGCAACTTAAACAGACGCAGGAAATTGGCTTCAAAGACAGCAGACCATTTCTTCATTCTATGTTTGCCAATCACGAATAATTCGCCCCCTGCCACATCTCCTATCTCGTGTCGGATTATCTGAGGTGTTTTTCCCCTGTTCAAGATGGTGACATATACAGTGTTACCTATACTTGCCTGCCGTAATATAAAATTCTTATAGAAATTATATTGCGGAGTATGGCATATATCTATCCAGATATTCATTGTTCCGTTTGTATATCTTTTAAGGCGTTCTTAATGCGTATCAGCCACTCCTTGCATGTCATATTTATTTCTTTCTCAATAGTATAACACCTAATTTACCTATTTGATACAGTAGAGGGCGACAGATGCACAAGAAGCGCCCGTGCTCCACTTGTTCACCGCCGAAACGTGCCTTGAAATCACGTACGCCATACGCCTCGTCGGGTTTGCCTGCCCCCATCATATCAAAGACAGGATAGTTGTTCTCTGCAGCATAACGGATACCCAAGTAAGTGGCATAGGACGAGGGGAAAATATGCTCGTAGACACCGTCCTCTCCACACACAAACCATTCATATACAGCCTTGTTCTCAAGACAGACACAGACTGTTCCGCCAATAATGCGCCCCTGATATTCCGTAAGAAAGAAATGCCCGTGGGCAGTATGGTACAAATGCTCAAAGAAATCCCATGAGAATAACGGTGTCTTGACCTTGGTCTTATACAGACGTTGCAAAATGGAATAGTACTCACGTACTTGCTCTATGGAGGGTTGCATTACAGGTACAACACCGTCACGTACAGTAGTTTTGATGTCCCGTTTGCGGTTCTTTCCTATATTCCGCTCCATTTCTTCCATATTGGCAGTATGAATATGGAAATTGAGATGGGGCTGATAGGCAAAACCTTGCGCACGGAATATATCTTTCCAACGGGAGTAGTCGTTGAAATTGCGGGTTTCAATGTAAATGGTATGCTTGGACAATTCGCTGCGAACCGTATGCAACAAGGCAGACAATGCCTCGCTACTTATCTCGTCATCCAACAACGGACCACCGATGATAATGGCACGGCGGGTAAAGAACTGCTTAAGGCGGCTCTTTTCCTGCGTTACATAGCCGACAACTACACCGGATAACTGTCCGTTTTCACTCACGCCATAAACAAACGGGGTGAATTCATCGGGCAAGGAGGCAAAAAAGGTATATGCTTCCGCAGTCTGAAACCATGTAGCCCATTTTGACCTCTGTACCAGTTCCTCCCATATCGAGTTTTCTATTTCCTTATACGAATGGTATATCGTCATACAGTTAGACATCTGACAGCCCATAACAATTGTGCAAAGATACATATTTTAAGTGAAATATGCAAAAAAAAGACTAATTTACAATCGATTTTATACTTTTACACCTATTTTGCAAATAAAAAAGTACTAATCCGACACGGCAGAGTAATGTTCTCCATTTTACCAGGCAATGTGCAGGACACTCAGAAAAATCATATCCTCCAAATTCCAATCACAAGAACGTTATGGCAACCGCATCGGAACCATGTTTATGCAGAGTATGCAATAATTGTATTGCATAAAGTGCATAAAAAACGGGCTTATCGTATCGAAAAAAG
>DGIN01000004.1 GCA_002387325.1 Bacteroidales bacterium UBA4621
AATATATTCCTCCCTCTTCCAAAATATACAGTTTATGCACTTTCCGTACCTCCATATATCCATTACGTAGAAAAGACGTAGAAAGGACGTAGAAAGGACGTAGAAAGAAAAGGCTTTTTTCGATATGATAAGCCACCTTTTTATGCACTTTATGCACTGTTTTTATTGTATAATCTGTATAAATTGCTTTGATGAGGCAGCCCCGAAAAAAATGTCGCATACTTGCGGAAACGGGAAATAAGTTGTAACTTTGCAGCGTATAAATCATAAAAATATGAAATTGGTATTTGCTACAAACAATACACACAAGTTGCAAGAGGTGCGTGAAATTTTGCCATCGACGGTAGATGTCGTCAGTCTCCACGAAATAGGATTTGACAAAGAAATAGATGAGACAGGGACTACATTGGAGGAAAATTCACGTATAAAAGCAGAAGAGGTATATCAATTTATAATGCACAATCCTGAATGTACCAAGGTGGATGGGGTGTTCGCGGATGACACGGGCTTGGAAATTAGTGCATTGGGCGGTAAACCCGGTGTTTATACGGCTCGTTGGGCTGGCGAACCGGTTAATCCTGCAAATAACAGGAAAAAAGCACTTGCGGAATTGGCGGGGAAAAAAGATAGGAAAGCGCAATTTCGGACAGTGGTAACGCTGATACGTGACGGCAAAACAGAGCAGGTAGAAGGCGTTGTCTGCGGTAAGATAGCCACAGAAGAACGTGGGGATGGGGGCTTCGGATATGATTCTTTGTTTATTCCCGATGGCTACAATGATACCTTTGCCGAATTGTCCGCTGAAATAAAAAACACTATCAGCCATCGTGCACGTGCTATGCAGGCATTGTGTGACATTTTATAAAGCAATGCTACTATGAGAAAGAACAAATTGGCGTATTGGGGTATCGTCCTGTTGCTGACTGCACCTCTGTCGGCGGAAGCCTATTGGAAAACCATGTTTGCATACAACGATGTGGAGCAAATAGCAATGACCGATAACCGGGTGTTTGCCGTATCAGACGGGGCATTGTATTCCGTGGACAAGCAAACGGAAAAGATAGAAACCTATAATGCTGAGAGTGGTCTGCACGGATCGAATATCGTGCGTATCTACTATGATAAAGTCTCGGATATGCTGTTGATTGCCTATGAAGACGGCAAGATGGATGTGTTGCACAACGGATATATTGAGTACGTATCCGGTTTGTACACAAAAGATATAATGGCTACAAAGACAATCAACAACATCACTGTGTACAACGGACGTGCCTATCTGGCAATGGATTTTGGTATTGTTACTTTTCGCCTCAATAAGCGTGAGTTGGTGGATACCTACTATATCGGAAACAATGCTACGGAAGTGAAAGTGGAGGACATTGTATTTCAGGACGATAGCATATATGCCTTTACAAACAGCAAAATGTACAAGGCGAGCCTGAATAGCAACCTGCCGGACTATCGCTATTGGCAGATTGATTCAATCGGACGTATCCAGCGTGATACGCTGAAAGGCGTGAGGTATGTTGACGAAAACGGAGACTTGTGGACTGCGGGCGGAGCGGAAGGTATTGTACGGGTGGATACTATAGGCAACCGCAATACATATAAACCGCAAGGACCTTTGACCAATACACCCTATGATATGACAGCCGCACATGGACATCTGTATGTGGTATCAGGCGGGCGTTGGGCTGTACAGTACCATAAGCCGGGAAATATGATGGTGTACGACGGAACGCAGTGGATCAATATCTCACAAGCGGAGATACAACAGCAGACCGGCAATCCTGCAAAGGATTTTATGCATGTCGCGGTAGACCCCGATGATGCTATGCACTATTTTGTAACGAGTTACGGAACAGGTGTATATGAGTTTCAGGGCAGCCGCTTGCTGCAGCAATATATGCCGTGGAATAGTTCGCTGATGACTGCGGTAGAGAACAATCCGAAAAATTATACGCGTACTTCCGGTGGAGTCTTTGACAAACAGGGTAACCTTTGGCTGATGAACAGCAACACGGCCACCAACCAGTTGCAATGCCGTTCGGCAAATGGAGAATGGACGGGTATAACTCTTTCACTTGACGGACGGCTCCCTTATTACGATACAACAGGTGATTTGGTGTTGGATAGGCGAAACGGGAACAGGAAATGGATTCTTCTGCCTCGTAAGGGAGCCGGATTGGTATTATTGGATGACAAAGGCACGCTGAGTGCTGCCGATGATAGGACAATATATCGTCCGATGTTACACGAAGCGAACGGCACGCAGATTGATTTGACTACAATAGGTCTCTATAAGTGTATTCAAGACGGGGGGGGGAATATCTGGTTGGGTACACAAAACGGAGTACTCATAGTGCCAAGTACGGAGGATTTTTTTGAATCGGACTTGTGCAAACGTATTGATATACAAGATGACAACGGAGAACAACCTTTCCTGTCGAATGAGGTATATGCTATTGATTTTGACGACAGCGGGCGTGCGTGGATAGGTACCACCACAGTAGGCGTGTATGTGCTTTCGGCTGATTGCCAAACCATAGAAGCACACTACACGACTGATAATTCGCCTATGCCGAGCAACTATGTGATGTCGCTTGCATGGGACGCTGCCAATCAGGTAATGTACATCGGTACAAGCAAGGGGATTGTGTGTTGTTCGGATGATGCTACCGCCCTCAACGATAACACGTATGACGATGCGGATACGCCCGACTATGGCAGTATGCAACAATGGAAATTGCATTATTCATACGCTCAAATGGAAGAAGTTGCATATAGTGCCACAGAAGTGTACGGACTTGCTAATGGAGCATTGTTTTCTCTCAATAAAAAGGACGAGACAACCACGCTTTGGAATAAGGCAACTGGGCTGAATGGCAGTGATATTCTCCATATATCTTACGACAATGCAACAAAGCAACTCATTATTTGTTATGCTGATGGGCGCATAGACTTGTTATCTGATGATGGTGTCATCACACAAATGCCCGATTTGTATCAAAAATCAGCAACTATCCCTGTAACGGTAAATGACATCTTTGTAGGAGATGATCGCACCTATTTGGCAATGCCGTTTGGCATTGTAGCTATCAACACGAAAAAGGCGGAAGTAATAGATACATACTATATTGGTGATAGTGCGCAAGCGGTGAATGTACAGCGTTTGGCTTTGTTGGGTGATACGCTGTATGCCCTTTCGAAAGAGGCTTTGTATGCTGCCTCTGTCAACGATAATATAGTGGATTATTCGTTTTGGAAACAACTGCCCCTCCCGAATGGTAAAACGGTGAGCAACATACAGATAGCCAATGACGCTCTGTATGCTTTGCAAGACTCAGTGCTGTACAAACGGCAGAATGTCGGTTGGCAGCGCGTAGAAAATGCATCTTCGCTATATTGGATTATAGGGTATGCCAATCATCTGCTTGCTAATCAAAAAGGGCAGGGTATTATTGAGATTGGTACTGACCAAATACGTAATCTGGGTAATTATAGCATCAATGATATTCAGTATGATGCATCTGCCGGTTGCTATTGGATGGCTGCACCGAACTATGGCATTGCCCGATTGAACGCAGAGGGAAATTTGCAGACTTTTCCGCCGAACGGTCCTGCAAATAATATAGGATACCGGATAAAATATACTGGAGACCAAATCTTTGCGGTAAGTGGCGGCAGATGGGCTGTACAGTCTTCGCGTGACGGTACATTCAGTATCTACAATGGTTCTGACTGGCGTAAGATTTCGTCCGGTACCACTCGCAACCAGTTAAAGTTGTATGCTTATCCGCGAGATGTAGTCTCGGTTTGCGCCGATCCGAAGGACAACAAGCATTTCTTTGTGGCATTGTATGGGATGGGGGTAATAGAATACCGCAATGACGTGGCTGTAGCCCACTATGGGGTAAATAACAGTTCGCTCCGTGCTGCTGCGGAAAATAACCCGAATTATTATACACGCACCGAAGGGGTGATGATTGATGAAACCGGCAATCTGTGGGTGCTGAATACCGGACAAAATGCACATCCTGTAAATATTATGACCCCGCAAGGGCAATGGTTTGGATTGGATATGTATTCCAATGGGCAGGCTATACGCTTTGAGACACCATGGGAGATTACCGTGGACAATCGTAACAGCCGGCGTAAATGGATGATAGACCAGCGTAAACTGACGGGGGTTATTTTGTTGGACGACGGCGGGACACCTACGTCAAGGAATGATGATAAGTGTATAAAGCGCAGTACTTTTGTTGATGGGGATAATATCCAACTGACTCCGGCCGAGATTTATTGTTTGGCACAGGATCTGAATGGAGATATATGGTTAGGAACCCCGTCCGGTATTATTGTAATACCTTCTACTGTAGATTTCTTTACCTCTAATCAATGTACGCGTATCAAGATTCCGCGCAATGACGGCACAAATCTTGCCGACTATCTGCTTGGGACTGAGCAGATAAATGCCATAGTGGTGGACGGTGCCAACCGAAAATGGATAGGTACGGAAACATCAGGAATCTATTTGATGTCAGCGGATGGACTGACAACCCTGGCACATTTTACTACGGAAAACTCCGTTTTGCCGTCCAATTCTATTCTTTCCATTGCTATCAATTCCAATACGGGGGAAGTCTTTGTAGGAACGGGTAAAGGTATTGCTTCATACAAGAGCGATGCTTCTGCTCCGCAAGAAGATTTCAGCGGGGCGTATGCTTATCCAAATCCTGTGCGTCCCCATTATGAGGGTGTGATTTCTATTACAGGACTGATGGAGAATACCACTGTCAACATTGTAGATGCAGGAGGAAATCTTGTTTGCAAAACAAAAAGCAATGGAGGTACTGCTGTTTGGGATGGCAAAGATTTCAAGGGAAAGCGTGTCAGCAGTGGGGTCTATTCCGCTTTATGTAATGCTGCAGGGAAGAACCATACTGTAGTTAAGATATTGGTAATGAACTAACGATAGATTTCCCGTCTGTTGCTCGCCGTTATACATAAGCGTTTGGAACGGAAATAGGCTTTCTCGAATATGGTTACATCCCGATTATTTCGGGTCTATGGGTCAAATTGGGTCTATGGGTCATTTTGCAGGCTGATTTTTTTGTATATCACTGATATATAGTATTTTTGTGGCATTCAAAATCCATAGAAATGCCACAAATGAACAAGAAAAAGTACCCTCTATGCGGGGCGGTCAAAACCAAGAAAAGGTTTGAAACAGATGCAAAACTGCAAATAATCAACTCGTGAGTATAAAATGCCTCCTGTCTTTGTGATAACCGCATCAAGTAGCGGGTTGTTAATGCTGCAATATAGTTTAGGTTTGCAGCACAAAAGATGGGGCTTGGCAATACGTGTCAGCCCCATCCATTCAGTCACATAAGAGCCACATCTATAACTTCTTGTATATCGTGTACATAGTGGAAAGTCAAACCTTTGAGATAGATTTCAGGAATTTCCATTACATCCCTGCGGTTGTCTTCACAAAGCACCAAATCTGTGATTCCTGCACGTTTAGCAGCTAATATCTTTTCTTTCACACCGCCAATAGGCAATACTTTTCCACGAAGTGTCATTTCGCCCGTCATCGCAATACGCGGACGTACTTTGCGCTTGGTAAATGCGCTGACTAAAGCAGTGGTCATCGTGATACCGGCAGACGGACCGTCTTTAGGAACAGCACCTTCCGGCACATGTATGTGTACCGATTGTGTATCAAGATCTTTTTGTTTGATGCCGAATTGCTGTGCATGCGATTTGATATATCCCATCGCTATTGTGGCACTCTCTCTCATCACATCGCCCAAGTTACCGGTAAGCGTTAGAGTAGGGGTCTTGGAGGGTGATAGGGATGCCTCTATAAAAAGTATTTCACCACCTACTTGTGTCCACGCCAAACCGGTTACAACACCCACATATTTGTTGGTTTCCCATGTTTCACGGCTATAGCGCGGTTGTCCCAAATAGGAAATCAAATCTTCACGTGTCACCACCACATTATATTCTTCATTCAATGCTATTTTGGTATCTATTTTGCGGCAAACAGAGGCTATTTGTCTATCCAATGAGCGTACACCGGATTCGCGTGTATAATCGTCAATAATATGTGCTATGATATCCTTACGGAATCGCAGTTGTGACGGTTTAATGCCATGATTTTCCAATTCTTTAGGAATAAGATGTCGTTTGGCTATTTCTTCTTTTTCCTCTAACAGATACCCAGTCATCTCAATGAGTTCCATACGATCAAGCAGCGGACGGGGAATAGTATCCAGCGTATTAGCCGTAGCAATGAACAACACTTTGCTTAGATCATAATCTACATCCAAGAAATTGTCGTGAAATGTACTGTTCTGTTCAGGATCAAGTACTTCCAACAATGCCGATGTAGGATCTCCTTTGTAATCCGCCCCAATCTTGTCAATCTCATCCAATACAAATACAGGGTTGGATGTCTGTACTTTGCGCAGATTCTCAATAATGCGTCCCGGCATAGCACCAATGTATGTGCGCCTATGTCCACGAATCTCTGCCTCATCATGTAAACCACCCAACGAGATACGTGCATACTTGCGTCCGAGGGCAGTGGCTATAGAGCGTCCAAGACTGGTTTTACCGACACCGGGAGGACCATATAGACATAGAATAGGAGAGTTGAATTTGTGTGCTTCTTTTTCATTTTTTCCACATAGATTCAACTGTCGCTGTACCGCCAAATACTCGATAATGCGTTCTTTCACTTTCTCTATGCCATAGTGGTCTTTGTCAAGCACATTTTTGGCATGAACAATATCGTAATTATCTTCTGTGTATTCGTTCCACGGCAAGTCGAGTAGGGTATCCAAATAGTTCTGTTGGGTAGAGTATTCCGGCGAATGAGCAGGCATTCGCTGCAGTTTTTTCAATTCGCTATCAAAGACGGTCTGAATACTTTTCGGCCATTTCTTTTTCTCGGCACGCACTTGCATCTCCTTTATATTCTGTGCATCGGTGTCTCCCAACTCGCGTTGAATTGTTTCCATCTGTTGGTGCAAATAGAACTCGCGCTGTTGTTTATCCAATTCTTCTTTGGTTTTTGATTGAATATCTGCTTTCATGCGAAGCATTTCCAGTTCCTCGTTTAGGATTGCCAAGAGACGGATAGCCCGTTCTTTGATAGAATTAAACTGCAGCAGTTGTTGTTTTTGCTCAATTTTTATATCAAAGTTGGTACATACATAATTGACAAGGGTAGGGGGATTCTCTATGCTTTTGAGTGTCATACCCGCTTCAGGAGGCACATTGTCGGCATTTTTCAGAATTTGCGCTGCTTCATCTTTAATACTACTTGCAATAGCGAGAAATTCTTTATCACCTTTTTCCGGAAAAATCTCTTCACAACGCTTGATATGTGCACGTAATCCGTTGCGCGACGGAATAAATTCTTCCACTCGAATACGAGCGATACCTTCTAAAATCACCATTAGTGTACCACTTTGCAATTCAATTGTTTGAATTATCCGTGCAGCCACTCCAAGAGTATACAAATCATTCTCTTTGGGCTCCTGCACATCACGTTCTTTCTGGCAGCACACAGCAATCAGTTTCTCCTGTTTGTAGGCATTGTTAACCAATTTGAGTGATTTGGGACGTCCTACAGCTACCGGCATCAGCACGTTTGGAAAAAGCACCATATTGCGCAATGGTAGAACATCCAATATATCATCATCTTTGAGCGAGACATTTTGCACATCATCATGTCCTCGCACAATAGAAACTACACGTTGCTTCCCGCTTGTTTCCAACAAGTCATTATCTACGTTATCTACGCTGTAAATCATCTTCAAGAATTGTCTATTTTACATAATTCACATTATCCATACACAATACATCAACATCACAGATAATTATCCGATGGTGGCATCGGGTGCGATTTTGCGGATAAGGTTTTTGAGGACATCACCGGGACCAAATTCGTAGAATTCAGTGCAACCTGCAGATAGCATATTTTTTACAGACTGCGTCCATAAAACGGGCGATGTGAGTTGCAAAAGCAAATTGCGGCGGATTTGCTGTGGATTGGTGTGCGGCTGTGCGTCCACATTCTGGTATACCGGACAGACGGGTGTATGGAATTCTGCTTTCAAGATAGCAGTTTCCAGTTTTTGTGCAGCAGGTTTCATCAACGGCGAATGGAACGCACCTCCCACCTGCAAACGCAATGCACGTTTTGCCCCATTGGCTTTCATCAGTTCGCATGCTTTCTCTATACCGGCAATAGTTCCGGAAATAACCACCTGTCCCGGACAATTGAAATTGGCGGCAACGACCGTATTGTCGGCATTATCCGTAATTTGCCGGCACACTTCTTCCACTTTTTCATCGTTCAATCCCAAGATAGCCGCCATGGTCCCCTCCTGCATATCACATGCCTGTTGCATAGCATAGGCACGTTGGCTGACTAACATCAGCGCATCCTCAAAGCGAAGCGCACCGCAAGCGACCAATGCGGAGTATTCGCCGAGACTATGCCCTGCCACCATATCCGGTTTTTGCGTTGTCATTAAACGTGCGGCAACAACCGAGTGCAAAAACACAGCCGGCTGCGTAACCGCAGTCTGCTTCAAATCTTCGGTCGTACCATCAAACATAATATCAGTGAGACGAAATCCCAAAAGCCGGTTTGCCGTTTCACATAATTCGCGTGCTTCAACATAGGTATCATACAAATCTTTGCACATACCAGTAAACTGCGTTCCCTGTCCCGGAAAAATAAATGCTTTCATTTTAAGAAAAATCCTTTATCAAATACGTGTACAAAGGTACGTAAAAAAAATGTAATTTGCAAATGCGCAATCACAATCCTTCGAAAAAACCATAGCATCCTATCAAGAACAACCCGTTAACAACCCGTTAATAACCCGTTAATAACCCGATGTGGTTATACGGAGATTATATGATTGTGTGTTGTTATGGATTGGATTAGGTTAGTTATTTTGGATGGACTTTACTTTTTTGGGGTGTTTTTTCGGGGGGATTATTTTGGGGCAACCTACCCTATTTCCTCAATCTTTTCTCTATTGGAACGGTATTTGTACAGCAAAATACATCAATACACACTACATAGCAACCGTCAAAATAGTAAAGGAACAATGAAAAAAACAGTACAATAGTCCTCAAAAACAGCATCCAAGTGCCGGTCAAAAGACATCATAAAACGTATCTGCAGTTCGGCAAAGCCGATGACGATGCGGGACGATAAGGAGTTCTATAACGACGCGGGACGCGTCGTCTCCATAAACACAGTATCGTCATACGGTTTGTGGCAAACCGACCGGGGTCGTGGGCGTCCGCGTCCCCGAATAATGCACTATTTTGATACGGTTGCGTTGATATGCACTATTGTGCAAATACATCCCAATGCACAAAGATACTGATATACAAATACACGGATACATAGATATTAACCCACACTCCCGCCAAATTATGTTTCTCTTTTTTTCCAAGCGTTTTTTGTCTGCTTTTTCAACCGTTCTGTTTTCTGTTTCCGTCTCCGCACAACTTCTCTATGAGATAAGCGGCAATGGCGTAGAAGGCAAGTCCTATATTCTCGCAACCAACCGATTGGTTGATATGGCTTTTATAGACACTATTCCCAATGCATTTGCCTGTTTTGGCAAATGCAACAAGGTTGTTACGGAATTTGCGATGCAGGACTATGAAGCCATAGCAGTTCTTCGCCAAGCCGCCGTCCTGCCCGATTCCGTTCGGTTGAGCAACTTTTATTCAGAAGAAGATTATCAACAGATAGACAACGCTTTGCGGCTCAACATAGGTATGGGATTAGACCAACTATGCCGTATGAAACCGTCGTACCTCACGGAGATGTTCCGCACCGAACTGCTGAAACAATGGCTTCATTACGATGAACAACGCTCTATGGAAACATTTTTTGAGGCAGTAGCGCAAGAAAAAGGTATGCCGGTTTACGGACTGGATGATGCCGGCGAGACGATGTATATGCTCTTTGACCGCGAGCCGTTTCACTGGCAGTGTGAGGAGTTGAAGAAAGTGACAGAATATCCCGAGCGGGAAATGAAGCAAGAACGCACTTTGCGTGATATGTATCTTATGGGACGGTTAAGCGATATGGCTTTTCAGGTGGAAAGTCCGGACAACAATACAAGTATATCTTTTTCCGACTATAAAGTATATGCCCAGCGCAATGTACAATGGTGCAAACGTTTAGCCCCCTATCTTCACGCCGGCGGCTGTTTTATCACCCTCAACGCCATTTATCTCGGCGGAGACAAAGGTCTTCTCGCCGTTCTCCGCGAAGCGGGTTATCGCGTCCGCCCTGTCAATCGGCGGAAATAATTAGTGGCAGAAATTTTCATAGGTGCCATCGGAATAGAAGATGACAATCTTTTCTATTTGTTTAGCAGGTTGAGTGAATTCCGCAGCAGCCTGTTTCTGCGGAATTTGCGGAGATTCTTTGCTTTTGGATGGTACAGAATTATTCGCTGCGCCAACCGTCTGCGGTGTATTTTCTGTAGATTCCGCAGGCAACACCATTGGCGGTTCCACCGGTAGTTCGTCAAACAAAGTACGTGTTGACTGTTCACCAACAGGACGGTACATACTACCGGAATCCAAAATCATCCAATCTGAACTAACGGTACGGAAACGGTGCAGTACTTTTTGCAATACTTCCAAACTGGGTTTGTTACGCCCATTCACTATATTGGAGATAGTACCAGCCTGTATCCCGACCTCTGTGGCAAACTGCTTGGCGGTCATTCCCTCCGTCTCCATCAGTTTCATTAACCGTTCACGCTCTGTACTCATATTTTTATGACAATCTCATTTTAGTAAAATTTCCGACCGATATTTGCAAATATCCAATTCTCATCCAACGACAGGAGAAACGTATATTTTGTTGCTTACTTTATACCTAAGGGATATTCTCTATATTTTAAGTTCACAAAATCATGCTGCAAAGATACGAAAACTTTTTCACATACACAAATCAACAATGTTTGTGTAAATTCACAAATATACCGTATTAAGTATACACAAATGCAAATCCGACAATCATTACACAAATGTAAAATGTACACTATAGTACCCGAATAATTGTATAACCACTACATAATGTAAAATACTTAATATGTTGATAATTAGTTGTATTAGCAACGACAACGATGTCTATTGTGGCGATATGCGCTTGTAGTCTTATGTGTGTATAATCAAAGCAAAGCGATACTTTATATAAACTCTATATTTATTGATATATAGGCAATTACAAATAATACACGTATATATTTAATGCATTAACAAGTGAATACTGTTGTTCCACGACAGCGATGTCTGTGTATTTGTAATGAGTTTGCAGATGTGATGTTTTTTGAAAATGTACATTGTAGAATATTGCGCGATTTGTGAATTATACTGCTTGTAAGCTTGTGAAATACACAATTATTTTGTTTGTTTTGTAATTCACTTTTCTAAAATAGATATTGCTACATTTGTTTTGATTTGCAAGTATTGGGAAAATGTTGTAATTTTGCCGCTGCTCAAAAAAATACAAGTATGGAACTACCTAACGACCCGATGATGCTGTTGAGCGTCATCAATATGAAACTGCGGGATGCGTACCCCAGTCTTGATGCTTTGTGTGAAGATATGGATATTGACAAAGCGGAATTAGTCGGGAAATTGGCACAAGCAGGGTTTGAGTACAACCCGGACGCAAATAAATTCTGGTGATGTGATAAACAGATATTCTATGCCGAAAACGGCAAGAATAGAAAAAATTATAGAATAGAGAAATAACGGATAGAATAGAAAAGTATGACTTACGAGGAATATATAGAACAAGAGCAGAGGAGGTTAGAAGAGGAGCAAAGCGATGACTGCTGTTTTATAGAATATCAACCGGAAGGGCAATTTGTCAGAGGACATTGATTGCATTTGCGCAATTACAATTACAATTACAATTCCATTTTGCTTAGGTGGCTAACCGGTGATTGCGCCGTGTGGCAGGACAGGATGATTGCAGTGGTGTTTTGTATTATGATTGTACGGTTAAAGTTGTTTTGCTACTGCGCAGTTGCGATTGTATATATATAGCGGTGAGTCTCTATGGTTTGCAAGTGCGGCAGCATTTCCGTGTTTAAGACTTGTTGCAGGTCGCCATTGATGCCTGTTCCACGCAGTTTAACAACGGCTTCTTTTTGCGTCCAAAGATGCGTAAAAGCAATGTTAGGGTTTTGCGCAGCAGCAATATACGCCCTTTCTTGTGTGTTCATAGTTCGTTTAATCAAAGCCTCATTGGCAGAACGGATACTCTCAATATCCACCCCTATCGGTTTTCGGTCGATACCTACAATAATTCCTTCTTTACAATGTGAGATAGAGAACTCACATCCGTTTTTTATAAACGGTTTTCCATAGGTGTTATATTCAAAACAAGGAAGTTCGTCCGGGGACAAGAGACTGTGCTTGCGGAGCAAATCCACCAGCAAACAAAAAGACTTCAAGCAGGTATACTGCCCGAATATGTGTGTGTAACGCAAAGCCTGTTCTCTTCGCTGCGTACTGACCATAGGCAACAATAGTGCGACCTCTTCCGAGGTGCACTGCGTCATATTGTCAAACAACAGGCAATCCATACGTTTTATATCACAACCGCCTGCACAACAACAATATCAGTGCAGGCGGTTGTTTATTTTTACAAGAAGAACAATATCATCATCTGTCCAGTCAGAACACGCAAGAACATTGTAAGCGGATAGACAGTAGAGTACGCCACAGCGGCACGGTCGTTGGACGAGGAGTGCGATGTGGCGTAAGCCAATGCCGGTGGGTCGGTTGTACTGCCGGCGATAAGTCCCATCAGTGTGAAATAGTCCAATTTGAGCCATAATCGCCCGACAATCCCCACCAACAGCAATGGTAGCATCGTGATAATGACACCATAACCAATCCATACATATCCTCCGGATAACAATGTAGGAATAAACGATTTACCGGCACCAAAACCAACAGCGGCAAGAAACATAGCAATGCCGACCTCACGAATCATCAGATTGGCACTACTGGTGGTATAAGTTACCACGTGCAATTTTGGACCGAAATATCCAATCAGTATCGCCACAATCAACGAGCCTCCCGCAATACCGAGTTTGAACGGCTGCGACAAACCGGGAAAAGCAATCGGCAGCGACCCCAACGCCACTCCCAACACAATTCCAAAGAAAATAGATGCCAAATTAGGCAAATCCAAACGTTTTGCAGAATTTCCAAACACTTTCGCCACCTTTTCCACCTCATTGTCTTCTCCGACGACAGTCAGCCGATCGCCCAATTGGAGTCGTAAATCATGTGTAGCGAGCAGTTCGATACCGGCACGGCGAATACGGGTGATGGTGATATGGTATGCCGCCCGCACGTTCAGTTCGCCAATGCGCTTGCCATTCAGTTCTGTTTTTGTAACCACGATATGTCGCGAGACAAGGTGTGCATCTTTTATTTTCTCCTCCGAGATAGTGGTCTGCTCTCCCAACAACAATATACTCTTTTCGTGCGAGCGGTCGACCACAATGCGTACTTTGTCCCCTTGGTGGAGCAACGTATCGGCATCCGGCATCTCGTCATGCCCGTCAGGATGGACGAGACGCGACACCACAAAATTCACATTACACAGTGTACTCAATTCTTTTACGGCGATGCCGTCCACCTGCGGGTTGGTAAGGAGCATATCCAGATGTTCGATTTCTTCCTGCACTCCTTTCTCGTCTTCCACCCTTTTTTCCTCTTTGTCTATTTTGATATTGAAGAACAGGCGGATTAACATCATGGAAACCAATATGCCGACCACGCCCAACGGATAAGCCATAGCATATCCTGTGGCTATGTCCGGATTGGATATACCTCGCAAATCAGAGTATGCCTGCTGCGCCGCACCCAATCCCGGCGTGTTGGTTACCGCTCCGAACAGCACCCCCGTCATAGTGGCAATATCCACCCCCGACAGCAAATGGATGACAAATGCCGTTACACACCCTAATAGCACGATAGCCGTGGCCAAGAGATTGAGCGACAAGCCACCCTTGCCAAAGGACGAGAAAAAACCGGGACCGACCTGCAATCCAATAGAATAGACAAACAGTATCAGTCCGAAATCTTTCGCAAACGACTCCACCTGCGGGTCGAGACGCATACCAAAATGGGAACATGCGATACCGCAAAACAGAATCCACGTAACGCCCAATGTAACCCCTTTGAACTTCAGTTTGTTCCCCAAGAACACACCGCATGCGATAGCGAGTGCCAGCACGAAGATAGAGTGTGCGATACCCGTACCAAAAAACAGACTACAAAACCAATTCATATTTTGTTTAGAAATAATGTACCTTCTCAGGCATAGAAAGTCCTATTTTTTCCGAAAATGAGTACAAAGGTACTGCTTTTATTTGATATACACAAACGGTCGCAACCAATTGCTTGTGTAGATATTGGAAAAACAGAACATTTCAAGACAGAATACAGTCGGGAAAAATGCCTTTTTGCAGACAATTACCCTATAACTATCCACCTTATATCCACCTTACATCCACCTTACTTTTCTATACAGATTGCAAGGTCAAATATACGCAGATACGGTTCAGGCACCACAGAGGGAAATCAGAACATACAGCAGGAGACAGACTGCCGGAGTGGCGAGCAGAATAGAATCAAAACGGTCCAAGACTCCGCCATGTCCGGGCAGGAATTTGCCTGAGTCTTTGACGCCGATAGTGCGTTTCATCAGACTTTCCATCAGGTCTCCCAATGTACCAAAAACCACGACGACCAAGGCAAACACACAGCCTACCGCATAGACATTCAGCGGATTGAGTCGGTCAAAGCATCCTGCGTATGCCAGCAATGCCCCGACAGCGATAGCCACCACAGCCCCGCCAATCAGTCCTTCCCATGACTTTCCGGGACTCACGCGCAGGAACATCTTGTGGTTTCCGCCTTTGCGCTTTGCCATCAAACTTCCCACGCAGTAGGCTCCGCTGTCGTTCAGCCAAATGAGGATAAATAACGCCAGCAGCAAACGCGAATCGGCATACATCACAAAACACATCATAGAAAACGGCAAGGCAATCATTACCTGACTAACGAGAAAATGCCCCCAGTTGGCAATCGGGTTTTGCGCTTTGCGAAACAATTCGGATATGAGCGCAAACAACACCAGAAACAGATACAGCCCTATCAGAATACTGATAATCAAATCGTTGTAATAAGTGGTTATTAAAAAGCAAAATGCCGCACCGAAAAACATTACGCCTGCCGCAATAGCGGAGACGATGGTCAAAAAACAGTCGGACCGCATCAGGTGGTGATACTCGCACACCGCCAATACGGTTACCAATCCGAACAAAACAGCAAAAAACACGGGGTGAACCAAGATACTAGCCACCACCAAACCGACATATACGGCACCCGACAGAGTGCGCTGAACAAAATTAGACATTTTCAAGAAATAATTTTTGCAAAAGTACGAAAAAAACCGTACCTTTGCAAATAAATTTGCTGTTTTATGGAAAATAACACGATTGAAATGAGTCTGCTTGACCCCGAAGAACGTGAGCAGATAGAGTATATTTGGAATTTGATTTCCGCCGAAGACCACAAGGGGATGACCAAAAGCGATGTTCTGCTGGTTTTGGACGCAATGGATGACTATCTGGAAAGCAAAGGGCTTCTCCAATACAACGACCAGACGGGAGAAGCGGAATACTCGGACGGGGAAGTGGACGAAACCGAACAGTTGGAGTATGTACAGAAAGCCGCCAAAGCACAAGGAAGCACTATCACAGGCGTACAGATACAGTTGGTGATGGACGGTGAACTGCAATACGGGATTGAGCAGGGATATTACGAAGACGAAGACTAATGGAACGGCTCATAAAAATACTGAGCAAATTGCCTATCGGGATACATTATTGTTTTTCCGACTATGTGCTTTATCCTATTATATATTATATTGTGCGCTATAGGCGCAAATTGGTACGCAAGAATCTGACGGATTCTTTTCCCGAAAAACCGGCAAAAGAAATACAGCGTATAGAAAAACAATTCTATCACCATTTTGCCGATATGGTAGTGGAGGCTGTGTACGGGTACGGACTGACCGAAACCGAGATTCGCGAACATGTGCATTTCCATAATCACGAAATAGTGAAACGCAGTGTTGATGAAAACGGAAGCGTTATTGTAATGCTCGCACATATCGGCAATTGGGAATGGTTTACGGACTATAACCGCCAGTACCTTGAACCCGACGGAATGTTGCAAGGAAATGTGTATCGCAAGCAGGCGAATAAGCAGATAAACAAACTAATGCTTATTCTTCGCAAAAAATGCGGTGGCATATTAATAGACAAACAAACTCTTTTGCGGCAAATGATTATCTTGCGCCGAGAGCAGAAAAAGATGGTGTATGGTTTGATTTGCGACCAGAAACCCCGCCCGCAAGTAGCCCGCTATTGGACAGAATTTCTCCACCATGAGACGGGTTTCTTGGACGGCGGGGAGGTGCTGAGCAAGAAATTCAATTATCCTGTGCTATATGCCCATATCAGCAGTCCGAAGCGCGGATACTACGAAGTCCGTTTTGAGCCGATAGCCCTGCACCCGCAAGATACTGCAGAAAACGAGATAACCCGTCTCTATGCCGAGTATCTTGAGCGCAACATAAAAGAACAACCCGAACAGTGGCTGTGGACGCATAACCGCTGGAAATGGAAACGTCCCGTAAGTTGATAGCCTTTTTTCTGTGATTTTATTGTCAGTCAGTTTTTTTATTTATGCGTTGCAGTGTCATTATATTGAATTGGAACGGTGCAGAGATGCTCCGCAGGTATTTGCCAAGTGTGGTGGCATATACGCCTGCGGATTGCGAAGTGATAGTGGCAGACAACGGTTCGACCGATGAGTCGCTGTGTGTTTTGTCGCAAGAGTTTCCTGCTGTCCGCACGATTATATTAGACAAGAACTATGGTTTTGCGGATGGGTATAACCGTGCTATTGCACAGATTGATAGCGATTACACCGTTTTACTTAATTCCGATGTTGAAGTTACCACCAATTGGCTGACACCGATGTTGACCTATATGGATTTGCATGCTGAAGTGGCTGCTGTGCAACCGAAGATACACAGTTGGTTAAAACGAGATTATTTTGAGCATGCAGGTGCAGCCGGCGGTTACATAGATATATTCTGTTACCCGTTTTGCCGTGGACGTTTGCTAAACAAAGCGGAAAAAGACGCCGGGCAGTATGATACCATAGCGGATGTTCTTTGGACTTCGGGGGCGTGTATGTGTGTCCGTACCCGGGTATTCAAGGAAACAGGCGGTTTGGATAATGATTTTTTTGCCCACATGGAAGAGATAGACCTCTGCTGGCGACTCAACTGCCGAGGGTATAGGTTAGTGTGTCTCCCCGACTCCACCGTATATCATTTGGGTGGCGGTGCCTTAGGTTATGAAAATCCACGCAAGACCTATCTAAATTTCCGCAACAATCTATTGATGATTTACAAGAATCTGCCAACGAAGATGTTATGGTACACTCTTGCAGTGCGCTTCGTGCTGGATTGCGTTGCTGCCTTGCAATTTTTGTTTACAGGAAAACCGCAGCAGGCAAAGGCTGTCATACAAGCCCGCATAGACTATCACAAAATGAAAAAACACTTTGTCGAAAAACGGGCGGAAAACCTCCGAAAAACAGTTGTTCCCTACCCGTCCGGTATTCGGAAACGATTTATATTGTGGGATTTTTACGTATTGCACAAACAGCGTTAAAAGAATCCGCACATTTGGCAACAGGAGATTTATGCAACGCATATATTTAGTTGACATTTTTGCACAGGACAAGTACACAGAAGAATACCAAAATATGTTGTAAAACATACCTTGAAAGGAATTTTGACATATTTATTTAGAAAAAAGGGCAAACAGTTGTATAAACCGAAAAAAAGCAGTACTTTTGCAAAACGTTTGGGGAAAGAATATGCAGTAACAGGCGGTTGACAGCGGGCTGTTGCACTGCAGATAACACTATACCAAAACCTCCCCACTCTATATTATTCAGCGGAATTTATGAACATCAAACATTTCATTCGTACAAGCCGGGACAAACTGTTACAGGGGGGAATTCGGCTCTGTATGTTGTCGGCTGTGGCATTCACTTTTGCTGCGTGTTATGGTCCTGCACCCTACGATCCTGATGAGTATAACCGCTTTACAGAATCGCAAGACAGTACTAACCAAAGCAATCAGCAGGAGGAGTTGGAACAACGTTTGGCGGAAATTGCCGATGCCATTGAAAAATAAAGAACAAATTATCGAACACTATATAATACAATAATTAACAATGGAAAACAAGAAAAGAGTCTATACTTTCGGAAACGGTAAAGCCGAGGGTAATGCCCAGATGCGCGAGCAACTGGGCGGAAAAGGTGCCAACTGCGCCGAGATGAACCTTGTGGGTGTACCCGTACCTCCGGGATTCACCATCACGACTGATGTTTGCAACGAGTATTATGAAGTAGGTCAGGAGACAATCGTCGGTATTCTTAACGACGAAGTAATGGCGGCTGTTAAGCACATCGAGACCCTGATGAATAGCAAGTTCGGCGACCCGAAAAACCCGCTGCTCGTCAGCGTCCGCTCGGGTGCACGTGCCTCCATGCCGGGTATGATGGATACCATCCTCAACCTTGGTTTGAACGACACTGTTGCCGAAGGTATGGTAGAAAAGACCAACAACCCTCACTTCGTTTACGATAGTTACCGCCGTTTCGTACAGATGTATGGTGACGTAGTACTCGGTATGAAGCCTGTCAACAAAGAGGACATCGACCCGTTTGAGGCTATCATCGAAGAGGTAAAGGCTATCCGCGGCATCAAGTTGGACAAGGACTTGAACGTGGACGAGTTGAAACTCCTCGTGGCACGCTTCAAAACCGCTATCAAAGAGCAGACCGGCAAGGACTTCCCCGATGATCCTATCGAGCAACTCTGGGGGGCTATCTGTGCCGTTTTCCGCAGTTGGATGAACGAGCGTGCTATCCTCTATCGTAAGATGGAAGGTATTCCTGACGAATGGGGAACCGCCGTTTCGGTGATGGCAATGGTGTTCGGCAATATGGGCGAGACCTCGGCTACGGGCGTTTGCTTCAGCCGTGATGCCGCTACAGGTGAGAACATCTTCAACGGTGAGTACCTCGTAAACGCACAGGGTGAAGACGTGGTTGCCGGTATCCGTACCCCGCAGCAGATTACCCTCGAGGGCAGCCGCCGTTGGGCTAAACTACAGGGTATCAGTGAGGAAGAGCGTGCCAGCAAGTACCCGAGTATGGAAGAGGCTATGCCTGCTCTGTATCAGGAACTGAATACCATCCAACAGAAGTTGGAAGACCACTACAAAGATATGCAGGATATGGAGTTCACCGTTCAAGAGGGCAAACTCTGGTTCCTGCAGACTCGTAACGGCAAGCGCACAGGTACCGCTATGGTGAAGATTGCCATGGATTTGATGCGCGAGGGCGTTATCGATGAGAAGACCGCTGTCATGCGCTGCGAACCGCAGAAGTTGGACGAACTGCTCCACCCTGTCTTCGACAAAGAGGCGCTGAAGAAAGCCAAGGTTATCACCCAAGGTCTTCCCGCCAGCCCGGGTGCTGCCTGCGGACAGATTGTCTTCCACGCAGACGATGCACAAGAGTGGCACAAAGACGGACACAAAGTGGTTATGGTACGTATCGAGACCAGTCCCGAGGACCTCGCTGGTATGTCTGCTGCCGAAGGTATCCTCACAGCGCGTGGCGGTATGACATCGCACGCTGCCGTTGTGGCTCGTGGTATGGGCAAGTGCTGCGTTTCGGGTGCTGGTGCTATCATCGTGGACTACAAAGCCAAAACCGTTACCATCGAGGGCGTTACCTACAAAGAGGGTGATTATATCTCGCTCAACGGTTCCACAGGTCAAGTATATGCAGGTCAGATTGAGACCCGTGCTGCCGAACTCAGCGGCGACTTCAAGGCACTTATGGACCTCTGCGACAAATACACCCATATGCAGGTTCGTACCAATGCCGACACACCGCACGATGCTGCTGTAGCACGTGCTTTCGGTGCCAAAGGTATCGGTCTTACCCGTACCGAGCACATGTTCTTCGACGACAAGAAAATCATCGCTATGCGTGAGATGATTCTCGCCAAGGACGCTGCCGGACGCGAGAAAGCATTGGCTAAACTGCTGCCGTACCAGAAGGCTGACTTCAAAGGTATCCTTGAGGCTATGGACGGTTGCCCTGTCAATATCCGTCTGCTCGACCCGCCGTTGCATGAGTTCGTTCCACACGATCTGAAGGGACAAGAGACCATGGCAAAAGAGATGGGCGTAAGCGTTGAGGAAATCCAGCAGCGTGTCAACTCGCTGGCGGAGAACAACCCGATGCTTGGTCACCGTGGTTGCCGTCTGGGTATCACCTTCCCCGAAATCACCGCCATGCAAACCCGCGCTATCCTGTCGGCTGCATGCGAGTTGAAGAAGGATGGCAAGCACCCGATGCCCGAGATTATGGTGCCGCTGATTGGTATCCTCTACGAGTTCAAGCAGCAGAAAGATGTTATTATGCGCACGGCGAAAGAGGTATTTGCCGAGTATGGCACAGAGGTAGAGTTTGAGGTAGGTACGATGATTGAGATTCCGCGTGCTGCCCTCACTGCCGACCGTATTGCTACCGAGGCACAGTACTTCAGTTTCGGTACCAACGACCTCACCCAGATGACTTTCGGTTACAGCCGTGATGACATCGCTTCCTTCCTGCCCGCTTACCTTGAGCAGAAGATTCTGAAGGTGGATCCGTTCCAGGTGCTCGACCAGAACGGTGTAGGTCAACTCATCAAGATGGCTGTGGAGAAAGGTCGTGCCGTCCGTCCGGGATTGCGCACCGGTATCTGCGGTGAGCATGGTGGCGAACCCAGCAGCGTGAAGTTCTGCGCCCGTATCGGCATGAACTACGCAAGTTGCTCGCCTTTCCGTGTGCCTATCGCACGCCTCGCTGCCGCTCAAGCCGCTATCGAAGACGAGAAATAACAGCATTTTATGTGCCGTTTAGGTACATAGAAATACATAAAATGAAACAATGGGGCATTTCGGTATGCCCCATTGTTTTTTTATTTCGCACTCTTCCGTCTGTT
>DGIN01000026.1 GCA_002387325.1 Bacteroidales bacterium UBA4621
TGTGATTAGGCGGTGTTTGCTTGCATTTCAGGCAGTTATGTATCGCACATTTCAGTATATATCCGCCTGCATTGTTATAACAACCGGATAAACAGCCGATTACCGCACCACAACATACAAAAGGGCTGCCCGATAACACGTATCAGACAGCCCCTTTGTGAAATGATTATTCGTAAAAATCGATCGCTATGGAACGACTATCAGTTTGCCCGATGCAATACGTTGCTTCTCGTTTAGGAAGAATACGTAGAAATAGATATTGTTCGGATCAAGCGTGAAAACCGTACCGGAACTCAGATCTGTGATGTTGAGCAGCCGCTCCTGCCCGCTGGCTTCGGTAACCATCTCTATATCGTTGGGGTCGGCTACAGACAGTTTCTCCAAAACGACACGGTGCCCGTACATATCATACAAGCCGAAAGAGACATCCTTTCGGATGGTTCCTACCAAAATCTGCGTTGAACCGGACAAACGTTTTACTAGCACATCATTGGCGGTTGGCGTCAGGGCATCATTGAGTTCGGACTGCGCAAACCAGATATAGTATTTGCGGGTATCGCCGGACTGGGATGTACAGGAAATGATACACGTATCACCCACTGCCGCATCCTTGACACTGACTTCTGCAAAAGACGACAATGCCTCCGCTGTAACCTTCGGGGCGGTCATACCCTCCACTATATAATAGGTGTAGAACTCCTGATCGGGGTCGAAATCTGCATATTCGGCATCATCGAAATAAATCATACGGACAAAATTGTCAGTGTCCGTTAGCACCACCTGATGAACGATATAGGTGCGTACAGAGCCGTCTTGCGCTGTAACGGTAATCATAACGGTTCCCGCATCGTCAATGGATATCTCCGCATGCGCCTGCTCATCGGATAAGGTGTAGGTGATTTCCTGCAAACCTGCAAAATCGGCATTAGTGGAGCCTACGGAGTACTCTATGGTGTATTCGACCGAATCGCTATGGAAACCCTCAATCAGGTTGCCACGTATATAAAGAGCCGTTAGGGTGGCATCGTTGTTCTTGGCAAAAGAGAATGTGATGGTATATTCGCACTGGTCAATACCATTCGGAGCAGTAACCAGCAGGGTAACCCTCTGTTCGCCAGTGGGAAGAGGTTCGGGGGCGGACTGCTCCACCGCTTGCGCCTCTTCCGCTTTCACAGCCGTAATGGTCGGCAGCGCAGTCTGTCCGTAAGGAATAGTAACGGCATAATCGTAGTGCGTCGGAGCGAAATCTATGCTCAAACCACCGCTCAACTCGATATCTTGCAGGTTGGCATTAGCCGATTTGACACGCTCGAAAGCAATCGTGTAGGTAGCATGCGACTGGTCTTCCGCTGTAACTTTTACGAATACAGTATCGCCACTTGTTGCTATCTCCACCTGCTGCACATCCTCTTTCTTCTGCACCGTCACCAATGGGATATTGACCGTTTCCATAGGCAGATTGACCTTGTAGGAGAACCGCTCGGAGTCGAAGTCGGAAAGGCTCTTGCCTGCCACATAAATCATATCGAGGGTGGTCTCGGAAGAGAGTGCCATCGGATAATGGATGATATAGGTACGGCTTGCGCCATTGCCTGCTATTACCTCAATCTCAGTTTTGACACCCAGCGACTTGGCAGCCATCGTCTCGGCGGTTTGCGAGACACTGACCGTCTGGTAGCGGTCGCCCTGCAAAGGATAAACCGACGGCACCTCGGTAGCATTGGCAGGAACGGTGTACCAATACTCGGTGGTGGTTGCCGCAAAGTCTGCCAGCGGTTTCTCGTCAATATAAATCATCTGAAGGGTATCTACCGAGGACTGCTGAATGGAGTATGCCACGGTGTAGTAGTTGCTGCGTCCGCTCTCCGAGGTAACGACCAACTGACGCACCAGGTTGCGGTCGGTATGCTGGAGCGTGTCGATACGGACAGTCTGCCATTCGTCGGCATTTGTCCAAGCCAACTCGGGGAAGGCGGTCGTGCCGACAGGGAGCGAGAGGACATAATAGAACGTGCGCGGAACGAAGCCCTCAACCGGCACCTCGTCGGCATAAATCATCTGCAGCGTATCGGCATCGGACTTGCTGAATGCAAAAGCCACGGTGTAGGTAGCGCGGGTAATACCATCCTCGGCAAGAACGCTGATAGTAGCATAATTGTCACTGATGTCTGTCATTACTTGTTGCCCTGTCTCGGCTTTCTGCGCAACGACCTCCGGCAATGAATGAACGCCGACGGGGAGCGTAACAGGATAGTAGTAAGTTCCCGTAGCGAAAGCAGGGAGCGAATCCCCGTCAAGGTAAATCATCGCCAAGTCGGCATTTGCAGAAAGCGGCACGACAAAATCAAGCGTATAGCGGTTGGTAGTGGTACCATCGGCAGCCGTAACATTGAGATAGACTGTCATACCCTCAATCGTAGTGCTAACCGATTGTTCATCCACACGCAGCGAAGCCGACACCTCGGGCAGCAGAGTGCTACCTGCGGGGAGGTTTATCTGATAGACATTCTGCATAGACGAGAACGAGAGACGCGGGTTGAGCGAAGGTTCAAACTCGCTGAATGTCTGCCCGTTGAGCAGGATATTTGCCAAGGTGGCATCGTCAGACAAAGTCTCTTTGAACACCTCGACGATATAATCCTGAGTAGTTACACCGTCTTGCGCCACCACATGGAGAATATATTCCGAGTCTCCTGCTTGGGAAGCAATACGGGTAACCGTTTGGAAATTATCTTCGGAAGTCCACTCAATGTCAGGCTCGCCTTCTGTACGAACCGAATAGTAGTGCCGTCCTGCCTCAAAATGGGAAACAGGTACGCCATTGACAATGATACCCGTCAGGTCGGCATTATGGCTCGGCTCGGCTTGTACCAGCACCGAATACTCGCTTATGTGCCCGTCCTCGGAGGTAACGGTCAGGTAGGTATTGCGGCCAAGGCTACCCGCTGTGAGTTCCACCGACTGTGCCTCGTCCCCTGTGATATACGTCAGCGACGGCATCTGCGGTTCTGCTATTTTAACCGCAGGTGCAGGCAGCGTAACAGTATATTGCAGCGTAGCAGGGTTGAAACCGCTAATCTCCGTATTATCCAAGCGGATAGACTGCAGCAGACTATTGCCTGACAGCACCGGTTTTACGCTTATCGTATAAGGGGTGCTTTCTGTGCCGTCTTCGGCTATGACGCAAAGGGTGTACGTATTGTTATCCGTATCAAGGCTGACACGTACCTGCTGCGCCTCCTCGGCCTTCTGCACATCAATATGCAGCATCGTGTCGGTACGGATAGTATAGGACGATACCGCAGGGTCAAAATCCGAGTATGACTTACCGTCTAATAGAATAGCCGCCAAACGGGTATTCGATGAGAGGTCGGTGGGATAAGTCAGCGTATAGATGTGCTGCTCCGTACCAAACACCTGCCACTGCATACGATCGGGTGCTTGGACGAAGACGACAGAGTCTTGTTCGTTGGCACGCACGAATGTAACCAGATCGGGACGCTCTGCAGTATAGTCATATTTATCCACGGCAAAATCGCTCGGGATATTGCCGTTGATGGCTATCTCGGAGAGTTGCCCCATAGTGGAAACAGCCGGCTTCTGGAGCGAAACGGTATAAGTACCCTTTGCACCGTTCTCGGCGGTAACCGACAAAGTGGCTTTCTCTGCTCCGAAGACAGCATACACGGTCTGCCCATCTGTATGCTTGGCAAAAGCGATTGCAGGCATAGAAGCCGCTGCGATGGTGTAGTCGCGTGTATCGGGGTCAAAATCCGTTACACCGGAGAGGTTTGCCAACGTGGTGTCGTCCGACAAGTCGGTAACAAAACGGATGGTATAGACCCTGCTCTCGCCCGTTTCCGGAGCAACCGTGATAGTCAGCACAGAGTCCGCATACACTGTTGTAACGGTTTGCAGACTGCTCATCGGCTGGGGGAACACAGAGGGCAAATGGCGGGTCGTAGAAGCGAGATGGACGGTATAGTCTGTTTTTTCTGGAGCAAAACCCTGTATCGTATCACCGTCCAGCAACAGCGCACGAAGCGTATTGCGGGTATCAAGCGGACGGCGAACCGAAAGAGTATAGGCAGTAGAGGTACCGTCCTCGGCATAGTTGATAATGTCCGCATTGCGCACACCGAACTCACCGTCAATGGTCTCTTCTTGCCACGTAATTTTCTGCGCTTGGTCGCTTACCTCGCCCGTGAATGAAAGCACAGGTGTCTGCACCGCCTCGGGGTCGGTCAGCGTCACGGAAAAGGCATTGCCGTCCAACGTTGCATCTATGCCATTGACAGAGAGAGAGGACAGAGTGCTGTTATAGGCAAATCGTACCCAATCAACATACATCAACCCTTCACCACCTTCCGAACCGTTTTTTCCACTTTCGGTGAAGGAAGAATTCAAAATAATATTCATTTGCGATGGGCTTTCCATATCTGCATATAGAGGCTTCAAATCCATTGCAACAGTCTCAAAATCAGTTTGTTTATTAGTATTTTCATACACCAACTCTTTTGTTCCTTTCTCACCTACCGCTTGATATACAATGCGATTATTATGGGTAATTTTAGTGGCTTTGATGCTTGACAAAAGAATATCCGGAGAGTTACGGAAAGGCACAGCATCGGATACTGTGAAATTGGAAGACCCCCACCTACCATACGTTACATTTATTTTTCCTAATGTAATATAGCCTGGTACATACCCTGCCAAAGGTGCATCATTGTAATGTGTTTTTAGTTTAACTACATCGGTTCCTTCCTGTGAAACTTCTTCCCCCGGTGTAAAAGTATAAGCAACCAAGAGTGGTTTATAGACATAGGCATCGGCATATTCGCCCAATGCGTGCCAGCCAACAGGCTGTCGCCCATGTTTTGCTGCATCTTCCCATTCAGAGAACTCACCATTTGGGATAGTATCATTAGTGTAATAATACCAAATATCATATGTATTAGTTTCCCCTCGCGCAGAAACCACCGCCTGCCAATGTTTACTTCCATTGGTTGGTGTTACCTTTACCCCTGCAGCGCAATCATACTCAACACGGCTCGGTTTGTTAGTTACATTCACAATATACGTAAACCTATTTTTGTCAAAATCCGCAAGCGGCGTACCATCTATTGTTATCCCCTCCAATACCGCAGGGTTCTGCGTCTCTAATTGCGGGGTGAGCGTATAGACGTGGTCTTCCTCATCGGGACGGTTGGAACGCACGGTGATGATGGTCGGGTGATATATTCCACCCGGCTGCACCCAAACGGTCTGCTCGTCAAATGCCTTGGTATAATCCACCGTCAGCGTACGTGTCCCATACGGCAGAGATACCGCCAAACTGCTCGCGTTCACATCCAGTTTCTCACCCGTTTCCACAATACGCAACGTGTCTAATACATTTTTCCTCTGCGAAAGACTGTCTTTGAACAGAATACTATACGTGCGTCGGTCTCCGTTCTCTGCCGTAACAATAATCTCCGTTTTCTGCCCGAGCGGACGGGAGACAACCTCTATCTGCTGCTCGGTTTCGGCTTTCTCGTACACCACCTCGGGAGCCGCTTTGGTCTGATAGGGCAGCCAAACGGTGTAGTCGGTAGTTTCGGGCGCAAAGGTAATCTCTGCCACCTC
>DGIN01000093.1 GCA_002387325.1 Bacteroidales bacterium UBA4621
CAAGCCTTTTCTTTCTACGTCCTTTCTCCGTCCTTTCTACGTCTTTTCTACGTAATGGGTATATGTAGGTACGGAAAGTGCATAAACTGTATATTTTTTGCATAAAGATATATGGTGTTTTTACAATTTCTCACCCAAATGGCGTGCAAGTGAGAACTGGAACTCCAATCCTCCGCCTTCTCGGTTGAGAGCGGTGATGGTGCCGCCGTGGAATTGTACGGCGTGTTTGACGATAGACAGCCCAAGCCCTGTGCCTCCGAGTTTGCGGCTGCGTCCTTTGTCCACGCGGTAGAAACGCTCGAAGAGGTGCGGCAGACACTCGGGCGGAACGCCGGGACCGTTGTCATAGACCGAGAAATAGATATAACTCGGTGCCTGACCAGTGCAGTTGATGTGTATCTGTACTCCCTTGCCCACGTGGCTGAGCGAGTTGTCAACAATGTTGCGGAATATGGAATAGAGCAGGGTATAGTTTCCTGAAATGATGATATGCTCCGGCACGGAATAGGTGATTTTCGCTCCCAGTTCCTCCGCCCTCGGTGTAACATCTTCCACCACGTTTTTGACCACCGAACTGAGTTCCAACTCCAAGCGGTCGTACAGTTGGGTGTTGAGGTCGAGTTTGTTGAGCATAGAGATGTCCTCCACCAAGTTACTGAGTCGTCCAGCCTGCTGGTAGGCACGTTCAAGGAACTCATGCTGTTGTTTGACGTCCATATCGGGGTGCAGCAGAATGGTTTCCAATGCTCCGAGAATACTTGCCACCGGGGTTTTGAGTTCGTGCGAGATGTTCTGTGTCAGTTCGAGGCGTTGCTGCTCGCGTGCTTTCATCACGCGGCGTTCGCTCCACTGGTGGTAGATGATAAAACTCAGTCCGCCCAACAGGACGAGGCAGACGATGATGGTGATGGTGGTGGTCATATGTGAGAGTTTGAGAGTTTTTTTATAATCTAATTGGTCTAATTGGACTAATAAGTCTAATTAGGTCTAATAAGTCTAATTGGACTGATGGGTATTTTTATGGTCGCCAGATGTAGCCGAAGCCTGATTTGGTTTGGAGGTGTTCGGCGTACTTGCCCACTTTGCGCCGAAGATGGGTGATATGCACGTCCACGGTACGTTCGAGTACATACGAGTCGTCGTGCCATACGGCGTTGAGCAGTTGGCTGCGCGAGAGCATCTGCCCTTGGTGCGTGAGCAGATACGAGAGCAGTTCGAGTTCTTTGCGGGTGATACTGACGGGGGTGCCGTCCACGGTGAGCGACTTGTCTTGGTCGTTGATGACTATGCCCTGAAAGGTCAGCGTGCCGGCTGTCGGCGCAGGTGTACGCCCGCCTGTGCGTTTCAGAACGGCTGCTACACGCGCCAGCACTTCAGTGACACGAAAGGGCTTGGTGATATAGTCGTCCGCTCCGAGTTGGAACCCTTTCAGGACATCGTTCTCGTTGCCCAAAGCGGTCAGGAAGATGACCGGCATAGTCATCAGCCCCTCGTTGCGCAGATAAGCCGCCATCTGTGTCCCCGACATACCGTCAAGCATAATGTCTAACAGAATAAGATCGGGCGGAGTGGTACGAACAATAGGTATAGCCTCTTCGGCGGAATGGGCGATAACCGTCTCATATCCTGCTGTTTGCAGGCTGTAAGACAATATCTGGCAAATATCGTCCTCGTCATCAACTATCAGTATCCGTGCCATAGATTCTGTATTTGTTGTTTTTCCTAAAAATCCGTTGCAAAATTACATCTTTTTTGTGAAATGCGCAAACCCAGCCGTTTCTCTTCATAATTTCTTCACAATTTATTCTTGTTTTTTTCATAAAATCGCTGTACTTTTGTGCCGAAATAGAATAATAAAAAGATGAGTACTATTTATTTGGTGATGATTGTGTTCTTGTTTGCGCTGGCAATCATCGACTTATGGGTGGGAGTGAGCAATGATGCCGTCAATTTTCTCAATTCGGCGGTAGGCAGCAAGGTTACTTCGCTCAAGAAAATTATTTTCATTGCTGCCATTGGTGTGTTTGTGGGCGCAGCGGCAAGCAACGGTATGATGGACATTGCCCGCCATGGTATCTTCCGCCCCGAGCAGTTCTCTTTCGAGGAGATTATGTGCATTTTTATGGCGGTGATGCTGACCGATGTCATCCTTCTGGATGTGTTCAACTCGCTCGGAATGCCCACCAGTACTACGGTCTCGTTAGTGTTCGAACTTCTCGGCGGCACATTCTGTCTGGCGTGTATCAAGATAGCGGGCGATACTACAGGGGCACTTAATTTCTACTCCCTGCTCAATACGGGCAAGGCGTTGGAGGTGATACTCGGTATATTCCTTTCGGTGGGTATCGCTTTTGTGGTGGGTACGCTTGTCCAGTGGCTCGCACGTCTGATTTTTACGTTCAACTATACGCCGCGGCTCAAGTATTTTATCGGTATCTTCGGCGGCTTGAGTATCACGGCTATTTTGTATTTTGTGTTGGTCAAGGTGCTGGCAAAAAGTCCGCTTATGCCTGGGGGGGTAAACGAGTGGATTAGTGCGAATACAGGGGCTTTGATGGGTATCATCTTCGTAGGCAGTACGCTGCTGATGGAGTTGCTCTACTTGCTAAAAGTGAATGTGTTCCGCATTATTATCCTCTTTGGTACATTCGCACTGGCAATGGCTTTTGCGAGCAACGACCTTGTCAATTTCGTGGGTGTGCCGCTGGCTGCCTTGTCCGCTTATCAGGACTATGCCGCAAGCGGTGCGGATGCCTCTACCTATATGATGTCTGCGTTAAACGCCCCTGCCCATACTTCGGCGTTTTTCCTGCTCGGAGCGGGTGCGATTATGGTGATCGCCCTGACGATGTCCAAAAAAGCGCAGAATGTGGTGCAGACCTCAGTCAACCTGTCGCGTCAGGCGGAGGGCGACGAGATGTTCGGCGGCAGCCGTGTTGCCAAAAGTATCGTCCGCGGAGCCAATCATCTGGCGGCAGGTTTGGAAAATATCACGCCGCAACCCGTGCGCCGGTGGATTGATTCGCGTTTCAACAAAGATGAGGCTATCCTTGCCGACGGTGCGGCATTCGACCTCATTCGCGCTTCGGTCAATCTGGTTATTGCGGGGCTGCTGATTATTATGGGTACATCGCTCAAACTGCCGCTTTCCACCACGTATGTAACCTTTATCGTGGCAATGGGGACCTCGTTGGCGGATAGGGCGTGGACACGCGAGTCGGCGGTCTATCGTATCACGGGTGTGCTGTCGGTTATCGGTGGCTGGTTCCTGACGGCGGCAGTGGCTTTCCTTACGGCAGGGTTGGTCTGCCTGTTCTGCCATTGGGGTGGTATCGCAGCGATGATCGTGCTGATTGTAGCAGTAGTGATTATCCTGGTTGTTAGCAATCTGCGCTCTTCCAAGCGGAAAGACGAACAGAATACGCCTTTGGAGCAGTGCTATCAGAAAATGCTCTCTACACAGAGTAGCGAGGAGATGTGGCAACTCCTGCGGCAGCACCACCAAATCGCTTCAGGGCGTATGCTGGAGCAGACGCGCGACCTGTACAGCGAAACCTGTACCTCTTTTGAGCAAGCCGACCTGAAAGGGCTCCGCACTGCCTGCAAGCAATTGGAGGACTTGCAGCAATGGAAACGCAAGAACCGTTCCCGCGAACTGATGGCACTTCGCCGCATTACACCTGCTTTTGTCTTGGAAAAGAACACATGGTTCCACCTCGGTTCCAATGCCGGCGAACAGATGCTCTACGGCTTGAAGCGTATCGCCGTGCCGTGCCGAGACCATATCGACAGCGGTTTTCGTCCGCTCCCGGAGGACCTATGCCAAGAGTTGCACCTCATTGCGCAGGAGACGGCGGGTTACTATGATAAAGCCATTCTGACCTATACTCGCCCAGAACAGGAGATCCGTGCTTTGCTGGCGGAGATCGAGGAGGCAAAACAGCACTTGTCCGCTTTGCGTAAGAAACACCTCGACCGCCTGACCACCGCCTCGACGGAAGACCAAGACATTCTTCCGCAGCAAACGGCATTGCTCTATCTGAACATCATCCAGGAGAGCCAGCAACTCCTCTCCGAACTCCGCCATTTCCTCCGTGCGTATATGCACTTTATGGAATAAAATGTTTATCTATGAATACAAAAAAGACTGCCTAACATTGCGTTAAGCAGTCTTTTTTGTATGTCTTAAATGATTAGTTCAGTGCGTTGTTGGCAGCAGCCTCTGTGCATTTGTCAGCGGTATCATATTTCGATGCGGCTTTATAAGTAACTTTTGCTTTGTAACCGGCAACACTGGCAGTTTTCTTTGCAGTCTTCAACATAAGAACAACATCATACTCTGTACCCCACATATACGAATCCTCGGATTCCCCCTCGTACTTAACGGTGTAGTTCCAGCATTTGTAAGTTTCTTTGTCGCATTTGTTGAGATCCATGTCATCAACATCTTTCTGACAACTTGTAAAAGCAACTGCGCTCAATACGCACATCATTGCAATAGCAAATTTTTTCATAATAATAATTAGTAATTGTATTTTAAGAGTAAATAGATAATCTCAATTTTAGCGGAAACATCTCCTTACAAATGTTCCCAAAAAGCGACTGCAAAATTACGATAAACCGCACAATTATACAAATATATTCCTATTTTTACTGCTATTCCGACAATTCTTTGCGTCTTTTGTGCTATTTCTGTTCCTCGCAACCGCAATCGGGAATATCATTCAGTGCCGAGGTAAATACCTCCAATGCGTCTTCGGTCGTCTCTGTAGCGGGAGTTGTTGCGGACTCCGGTGGGGTAGGCGGGGTACTGCTATCCGCCTGTGTATCATCTATATGCAGTACAAAACGTTTGTAGTAGGAGATAAGCAGCGTGGTTATCGGCAGGGCGATAATCATACCCACTACACCGAGCAGCGAACCCCATATTGAGAGACAAAGCAATATCATTGCCGGTCCCATACCCGTTACGTTGCCCATAATCTTCGGCGTAAGCACCAGATCCTGAATACTTTGTACAATACAAAATACCGCCGTGATACACAGCGCAATCACCCACACGGGTCTGCCGGTTTCTGCCGACTGTATCAATCCGAGCAAAATACACGGAGGGATACCCAACGCCTGCATATACGGCACAAGGTTGAAAACGCCGATAATCAACCCCATGGCGATACCCATCGGCAGACCTATAATCTGGAAACCGATGGCAAACAATATCCCCACAATCGACGCAATCAACGCCTGTCCGCGGAAATAGCCGTTCATGTGTTTGTCGAGGTCGCCCATTAGCATTTGCACGTTCTTGCGATAGTGCGCCGGTACATAGTTCGCCCAATTCTTGCTGATTTTCTCATAATCAATCAGCAGAAAAATAATATACAGCAGACACACGAACACCACAGCCAGTCCAGCCAGTGTACTCAGTCCGCTGCTGATCCAGCCGCCCACTTTCGGCAGCAGGTT
>DGIN01000039.1 GCA_002387325.1 Bacteroidales bacterium UBA4621
GCAGTCCTCAATAGTACAGAGGACTGCTTGCACCATAGTTATCTGATTTTGGAGTTTAACTTGCTGTTGCGGCTGCTGACCTCGAAATAGTCGAGGCGTGAGTCTTTGCTGACTTGTCCTGCAAGGACAAAGCGGAAGAAACGGCAGTCGGTTCGCTCCACGAGTGTACCGATGTCGCGAAACTCCCCGCTCTTCTCCCGATGTCCGAGACACGCCCACTTGCGCCCGTCATACGACACGAACACATACAGACCGAGAATGGTATCGTAGGTCTTGTCGGGGTCTATAACCTGCTCGGTATGGGGCGGGAATGGTGGAAATGAGTTGCTGGGTAATAGTCGGCAGTGCCAATTCTTGCATACCGAAAGTATTTGATATGGCAGTAGCCCCGCTCACTTCAAACGTTACGTTAATATCCATATCCATATTGAACTTAAACTTAATATCACTATACGTATCAGTACATAACAGCGCATCGCTGACGACCAACTCCATTCGGTATGTGCCTGCGGGTAATTCAATAACCTGCTCCTCGTTAAGTGTATCGTACTCATCGGGCAAATAGTAATAGGCTGTACAATCTTTCCCGTCTTCTGCTATTGCAGTCTTTGTCTCCGAAAACCAAAAGACTTGCCCTTTGTCATTACGGATACGGAATATAGCACTACCTGCTGTGCTATCATACTCCGCCATACTATCTTCACGTTTGGCAATCGTACCATCCTTGGTTTTGTAACCAGTAACAGTCATCTCCAATCCATTATCAGAGCCGTAGAAACTCATCCGCATTTTAGCCGCATAGCCATCGGGGATAGTAAAGGAGGTAATGGTTTCTTCCGTGGCATTGTATTTGACAATAGATGTATTCTCGGTCTCCAATATCGGAATGGTGATGTTTGCGTTAATACTATGCGCTGCACCAGTATAGTGTCCATTTAGAAACGCATTTTTTGCATAGTTATTGTGCAATCCGGATATTTTGCGTACCTTTGCACTCCTTTTTGATTATGGACACACTATTAGAAATACGCAAACCGGTAGAACCCTCTTTCCAAGAGTTTGAGAAACTGTTTGACGAGAGTCTCAAAAGCGACAATCCCCTGCTGGGCAATGTGCTGAGTTATGTGGCGGGCAAACGTGGCAAGCAATTGCGTCCCGTATTGGTGCTGCTTGCTGCACAGATGTGCAACAAAGTAACCGATAAAACCCTCTGTACGGCTGTAGCATTGGAGTTGCTGCATACCGCCTCTCTCATACACGATGATGTTGTGGATGCCTCGCCTGTACGGCGCGGAACGGAGTCGGTACAAGCACACTGGAATAACAAGGTGGCGGTTCTCGGAGGGGACTACCTGCTTTCAAAAACCATTGCACTTGTTGCCGAAATACGCAACGGGAGGATTCTGGATATAGTGTCTCAATTGGGTTGCTCTCTGGCATCGGGCGAGTTGCTGCAACTGCACGCCAACGAATCGATGTGGATAGGCGAAGAGCAATACTATCGCGTGATAGAACAGAAAACAGCCAAACTCTTTGAGGCCTGTATGGAAGCAGGAGCAGAGTCTGCCGGTTGTACAATGCGCCAGCGGACGGCTCTCAAAGAGTTCGGGAGGCTGTTCGGTATATGTTTCCAGATAAAAGACGACATATTTGATTTTTCGGATACCGAGGAACTCGGCAAACCGACTATGAATGATATACGGGATGGAAAAGTAACCCTGCCGCTAATCGTCTCGCTCAAACGTGCACCGCAGGACGAGAGTGCGCATATCCGTATTCTAAGCGAAGCATTGTCAAACCGTGATTCACAAATCAATACCGGCAGGGCGGAACAGGAAATCAAAGCATTTGTAATGCGGTATCAGGGCGTACAGTATGCCAACGTACAAATGCAAACACTAAAAAAGAAAGCCGCAGAAAACCTCAAAATCTTCCGCGACTCCAAAACCAAAGAAAGTCTGCTTCGTCTATTCGACTATGCCATCTATCGCCTGCATTAATTGTACGCGCTTGGCATCATCCGATATTGTTTCTACCACATCTTTCATAAATGCGACCAAGAGCAACCGCCGTGCCGTCTGCTCGCCCAAACAACGCTGCTGCATATAGAACAGTGCCGATTCGTCCAACTGCCCCGTACTTGCACCATGGGTGGCTTTCACATCATCGGCATATATCTCCAACTGCGGGCGGGTACGCATTACCGCCTTGTCGCTCAATAGCAGATTACGGTTGGTCTGGTGTGCCTCTGTTTTCTGCGCATCGTGGGCTATTTTCAACTCTCCGAAGAATTCTCCTTGTGCTTTGTCGTCCAACACATACTTGAGCAACTGTTTGCTCTCGCCGCCACCGATATTGTGGTGTATGCGGGTAGCGTTAGAAACGCGTTCTGTTCCTTTCAGGTACGCCAGACCGTATATCTCCGTAGTGCATCCTTTGCCCTGCTGCTCCACAAAAATGCGATTGCAGACCGCTGTTTGAGGTGATGCCTGACCGATGGCGGAATATAGATTGAGTATGTGCAAGCGCAAGTGCGACCCTGTCTCCTGTACAAAATGCAGATCCTGCGAGGGTTGATTGAGCAGCACCAACTCAAGGCTTCCGCCCGCCGCTATGATTGTTTGTTTCTCCATGACAATAAACTCTAAACTTCCAAACCGTTTCTAAACTTCCAACCCGTTGTTTTCGAGCCACTCATAGCCTTTCTCTTCCAACTCGAGAGCCAATTTTTTTGATCCTGTTTTTACAATACGTCCGTCTGCCAATACGTGTACAAAATCAGGTACAATATAATCAAGGAGACGCTGATAGTGGGTAATCACAATTTGTGCATTTTCGCTTGTCTTCAGTTTGTTCACACCTTCCGCCACGATACGCAAAGCGTCTATATCCAATCCGGAATCCGTTTCGTCAAGAATAGACAGACAAGGCTCAAGCATTGCCATTTGGAATATCTCGTTCTTTTTCTTCTCTCCTCCGGAAAAACCCTCGTTTACAGAGCGGTTATTGAGTTTGTCCGCCATCTCAAGCAGTTGCTTTTTTTCCCTCATAAGTGTCAGAAACTCTTTGGCACTCAATGCGGGCTTACCTTCATACTTGCGTTTCTCGTTCACAGCCGTACGCATAAAGTTGACCATACTCACTCCTGGTATCTCCACGGGGTACTGAAAACTGAGGAACACCCCCTCACGTGCCCGCTGTTCGGGTGGCATTGCCAGCAGGTTTTTGCCGTTCAGCAATACTTCTCCTGCCGTAACCGTATATGCGGGGTTTCCTGTCAAGACGGCACTCAGTGTCGATTTGCCGGCACCATTCGGTCCCATAATGGCATGCACTTCACCGCGCTGGACAGTGAGGTTAACCCCTTTCAATATCTCCTTGCCTGCAATGTCGGCATGCAAATTCCGTATTTCCAATAATGCATTCATATCTCTTTTTCTGCCTATACCGGCTAATTTATTCAGCCTGCAAAGTTACTGCTTTTCTCACATATATGCAATATCTCTTAAAAAAGTAAGTGCTGTTTATGCAGTTTATGCAGTAATTGTAATGCATAAAGTGTATAAAAAGCAGGTTTATCGTATCGGAAAAGGTCTTTTCTTTCTACGTCCTTTCTACGTCTTTTCTACGTAATGGATATATGGAGGTACGGAAAGTGCTTAAACTGTATATTTTTTTGGGGGGAATATATGCTTGCAAAGTTCGGCAAGGGCGATAACGACGCGAGACGATAAGGAGTTCTGCTCAAGCCACAGGCTTTCGCTTCGCTACGGCACTCTGTACGCATTCGTTTGACGACGCGGGACGCGTCGTCTCCATAAGCACAGTATCGTCATGCGGTTTATGGCAAACCGACCGCGGACGAGGGCGTCCGCGTCCCCGGGATGGTGTTCCCGGAACGGTGTCTGCGGTTTCGGGATGGCGTCTGTGGTTTCGGAATAATACACAGTTTTTGAGGCGGTTGCGTTGTGTGTTTTATCTTTGTATTGTGTGTTTCAAAGATTTTTTGTACCTTTGCAGCCAAATTTGAATAAGGTAAAACATTATCCGGAATAGGGTAACATTATCCGGAATAAGGTAAAACATTATCCGGAATAGGGTAACATTATTTCCTTATTTTATGATTTATCTGCTGCAATTGTCAAAAGCAGCAGAACAAACAGGACAAACGATATGGAACTATCTGAACAAGAACAGGTGCGCAGACAGAGTCTGCAGACGATGCGCGATATGGGGATTAACCCGTATCCTGCTGATGAATACGTAGTTACTGGATACTCGAAAGACATCAAAGAGGGCTTCAAAGACGATGACACCACCGCCGAGTGGTACACGGGCAAGGAGGTGCGCATTGCGGGGCGGCTGATGTCGAAACGTATTATGGGCAAGGCTTCGTTTATCGAATTGCAGGACTCGAAGGGGCGTATCCAAGTGTATGTGAGCCGCGATGATATTCAGGCACCTGTGCCCGAAGGCGGAACCGCTACCACTGTGGAGCAGCAGATGTATAATGTGGTATTCAAGAAACTGCTTGATATAGGCGATTTTATCGGTATTGAGGGCTTTGTGTTCCGCACGCAGATGGGCGAGATTTCGGTGCACGCCAAGAAACTGACCGTATTGGCAAAGAGCCTGCGCCCGTTGCCTATCGTGAAATACAAAGACGGTGTGGCGTATGACGGGTTCAACGACCCTGAGCAGCGTTACCGTCAACGCTATGTGGACTTGATTGTGAATGACGGTGTGAAGGACGTGTTCCTAAAGCGTGCCACTATCATCCGCACGATGCGCCGTGTGTTTGATGAAGCGGGTTATACCGAGGTGGAAACGCCTATCCTTCAGCAGATTGCGGGTGGTGCATCGGCGCGTCCGTTCATTACGCACCACAATGCATTGGACGTGGATATGTACCTGCGTATCGCCACGGAGTTGTACCTCAAACGACTGATTGTGGGCGGTTTCGAGGGCGTGTATGAGATAGGGCGCAACTTCCGCAACGAGGGTATGGACCGCAGTCATAACCCTGAGTTCACCTGTATGGAGTTGTACGTACAATATAAGGACTACAACTGGATGATGTCGTTTACCGAACATCTGTTGGAGACGATTGCTATTGCTGTGAACGGCACAACCAAAGTGCAGATCGGCGACCACGAGGTGGACTTCAAAGCACCCTACCGCCGCCTGCCGATATTGGAGGCAATCCAAGAAAAGACGGGGCTCGACCTCTCCGCGATGAGCGAGGGCGAGATTCGCGAGGTAGCCAAGAAATACGGCGTGGAGGACACCGAACATATGGGCAAAGGTAAACTGATTGACGAGATATTCGGCGAGACCTGCGAGGGGTCGTTTATCCAGCCGACATTTATCACGGATTACCCTGTGGAGATGTCGCCGCTGACGAAGATGCACCGCTCGAAGCCCGGACTGACGGAGCGTTTCGAGTTGATGGTGAACGGCAAAGAGTTGGCGAATGCGTACAGCGAGTTGAATGACCCGATTGACCAGTACAACCGCTTTGTGGAGCAGATGAAGTTGGCAGACAAGGGCGACGACGAGGCGATGGTGATTGACCACGACTTTATGCGTGCGCTCGAATACGGTATGCCGCCCACCTCGGGTATCGGTATCGGCATCGACCGCCTGGCTATCCTGATGACCGGACAGCCCACCATCCAAGAGGTACTTCTTTTCCCAACGATGAAACCGGAGGCGTAACGCCATGCAAGTACGTAAAGTAGCAATTTTAGGTTCGGGTAGTTGGGCGACGGCATTGGCAAAGATAGTGCTGACCAACCAATCTGAGATAAATTGGTTTATCCGCCGCCAAGAGGCAATTGATGAGTTTGTTGCCACAGGCAAGAACCCGTCTTATCTCGGTGCAGCGGAGTTTGATGTGTCGCGTATCCGCTTTTCTACGGATATCAACAAGGTGGTGTCGCAGTCAGATGTGCTGATTTTGGCTATTCCGTCGCCTTATGTGAAGCAGTCCCTCAACAAGATACGCCGTAATATGACGCGCAAAATCGTTATTTCGGCGGTTAAGGGTATGATACCCGATGACAACCTGCTGGTTACCGACTATTTGCACAATCGTTTCCATATCCCGATGGAGCAATTGGGTATTATTGCCGGTCCGTGCCATGCGGAAGAGATAGCGTTGGAGCGGTTGAGTTACCTGACTATCGGTTGTGAAGACCTCGACAGAGCCAACGAGTGGGCAACGCTTTTTCAAACACCGTTTGTGCATACCACCACCGGTAACGATGTTCTCGGCTTGGAGTATTCCAGCGTGATGAAGAATATCTACGCTATTGCTGCGGGTATGTGCCAGAGTCTGCACTACGGGGACAATTTCCAAGCCGTATTGCTGACCAATGCAATGCAGGAGATATTGCGTTTTGCCACTGCAGTTTCTCCCGTTCACCGCGACATCACGGCGAGCGGGTATTTGGGCGATGTGTTGGTAACGGCGTACTCCAAATTTTCACGCAACCGCCAGTTCGGGCAGATGGTAGGATTGGGTTACTCTATCAAGGCAGCGCAGATGGAGATGGAGATGGTGGCGGAGGGGTACTATGGTACGCGTGCCATACATATAGCCAATGAGCGTATGCAAGTGAGCCTGCCTATAGTGGACGCTATGTACGACATATTATATAACCGCAAGTCGCCAACCAAGGTGATACGTGAATTAACAGAAAAATTACAATAAACACATAAAACTATGAAGGATATTCAATTTTCCTACGCCAAAGCCGTGAGTGCCGAGGCGGTGAATGCCTACAAAGAGCAGGTGGCTGCGTGCCAGGAGATGCTCGTTAAGGGTACAGGTAAGGGTAACGATTTCTTAGGTTGGCTGAACCTCCCCGAGGACATCAAACCGCAGTTGGACGATATTCAGGCTACAGCCGAGTTGCTGCGCAAAGAGTGCGAAGTGATAGTGTGCATTGGTATCGGCGGTTCGTATTTAGGTGCGAAAGCCGTGATTGATGCGCTGTCGTCTTCGTTTGCATACCTTGAGGGCAGCAAACCCGCTATCGTCTATGCCGGTCAGAACATCGGTGAGGACTACCTGTATGAATTGCAGAACCTTCTGAAAGACAAGAAATTCGGTATTATCTGTATCTCCAAATCGGGTACAACTACCGAGCCCGCTTTGGCTTTCCGTCTGCTCAAGACGCAACTCGAGAAGCAACAGGGCGTTGAGGCTGCACAGAAACTGATTGTTTGCATCACCGACGCCAAGAAAGGTGCGCTCCGCACGCTGGCAACCCAAGAGGGCTACAAAACATTCGTTATCGAGGACAATATCGGCGGACGTTTCTCGGTGCTTTCGCCTGTAGGTCTGCTGCCTATCGCTTGCGCAGGCTTCGACATCAAATTGCTTATCGACGGTGCGGCACGTATGGCGGAGGTTTGCGGTATCAATACGCCGTTTGAGGAGAACCCCGCCGCACAATATGCGGCTGCCCGCAACAGTATCTACTCCGAGCAGGGCAAGAAGATAGAGTTGCTCGTCAATTTCCACCCGAAATTGCACTATGTGAGCGAGTGGTGGAAGCAACTCTACGGAGAGTCGGAGGGCAAGGAACACAAGGGTATTTTCCCTGCAAGCGTGGACTTCACGACCGACCTGCACTCGATGGGGCAGTATATCCAAGACGGTGAGCGTCATCTCTTCGAAACCGTTATATCGGTAGAGCAACCGAACCATAAAGTGGAGTTCCCGTTTGATGAGGCGAACCTCGACGGACTGAACTTCCTCGCCGGCAAACGTGTGGACGAGGTCAACAAGATGGCGGAACTCGGTACGATGCTTGCGCACGTGGACGGCGGTGTGCCCAATATGAAGATTACGATGCCGCTGCTCAACGAGTACTACCTCGGCGAACTTATCTATTTCTTCGAGCGTGCCTGCGGTATCTCGGGCTATATTCTTGGCGTCAATCCGTTCAACCAGCCGGGTGTAGAGGCATACAAGAAGAATATGTTTGCCCTCCTCGACAAACCCGGCTACGAAACCGAATCCGCAGCCATCAAGGCAAGATTGTAAGAGACATATTGCCTGCTAAACGGCATACAAAGCGATGTAGAGACGACAATTGTTTCTGCATCGTTTTTGGCATTTCCAAGTTGAACTTGCGCTGTGGTGATTAAGAATATACAATACTTTTTCTGCTCGCAACTCTGATATTCCGATGCCCTGGGTATATAAAAAAAGAGACAGCCTAATGTGCTTTAGGCTGTCTCTTTTTTTATGGAACACAACCAATAGACCTAATTTTGGTTGTCTTCCTTATAGCATACGACGCTTACTTTTGTTTAGTCTCTTTCGCTGCAGTTACAGGTGTACTTTCAACGGTCTTTGTATAGGGAGTTTCTACCGACTTGATGGGCTCGCCGTTTGGTTGCAGGAACTCAATGATAGTTGCACGTGCTGCCACATATTGTTTTACCTTGGGGATACCTACAAAAAGTGCTCTGAAAAATCCCATACTTTCGCGACGCACCTGCTCTATGGAAACATTGATAAAGGCTTGGCTTCCGGTCAACTTATATTGGCGCAAAAGTTCACCGTATGCACTGCGTTCTACATCTTTGCGTTTCAGGTTACTATTGTCAACTTCTATGACAACTTCTACATCACGAACAATACGATAATTCGCACCATTTAGTACAACTTGGGTTTGTGTGCCATAATTGTTCAATGCTGTCGGCATATAGGTACCAACCGCACAACTGGAAAGCATCAATGTAACAATGGATGCAATAATTAGTTTTTTCATACTTGAAAATGATTTAATAAGTTAACGATATAGTTCCGCCTCAATGGTTACGCCATCACCAAATGTTAGGTCCCATGGAATGGCTTCGTAATCAGAAGACGTACTGTTTAATCCTTTTACATACACATAATTAGCCCCATTATTTGCCGCTTCTTTTAACAATGCGGCTATTGCCTTTTCTTTGTCGAATGAGAAAGAGTTGTCACTTGGAACCATTTTCAGTTTCCCGATATATACCATATCGGAAGATACCGACGAAATAATCTGGGCAGTAACTGTTGGCGCATAGTATTTTTCGATTTTTGCAATGGGAAAATACTGGGTAATACACCCGGTCATAATACTGCATAGCACAATAAGCACTACTGCAAAAAAAGAAGTTTTTTTGGTCATATTTATTGAATTTAGTATTTGTTGCATATCGTTTTGATATATATACATAAAAAAAGCAGGCACGAATTACTCGTTCCTGCAATCGTAGGCTGTGAGAAAAAATGCCGTTGCAATCAGTAACGAGCAACTCATGCCTGCCGAATGTATATATGTACACACTTCTGCCCCCACTATTTAGTAAGGTACAATACGTGCATAGAAATACACTCCACGCAGACGTTTCGTTGCTTCGTCTTGGATTGCATTTAGAACTTCTCACATTCACGATTGCCAAGATTCGAAGCGTTGTTAAACGCCTTAATACTATGTCTGGTAGAGACGCTTCTCTACGTTGCCACGCCGTTGTTTTTGTATTCCGCCGTGGGCTTACTTATTGCGAATTTAACGTCTCCGCAAGGACGGACTTTCTTTAGAATCCCAAGTCAAGACTATAAATTATCCTTATGGGTAACTCATTGTGCTTGCAAAATTACACTTTTTTTCTGATATACGAAAGACTGATAATAGTTTTTTGCATTTTTGCGCTAAGACCATACTAAAATTTATAGGGTTCGACTCATTACTCTTGCAGCAGATGCTCCGCCAATGCTTCCAAGGCGGGTATGTCGGTCGGCTTGAGCGTACTGCGGATGGATACAACTGGTTCTACAATCGTGATGTCTTTCATCTGTTCCAACATACCGCGCATTATGCGTGCCGCCTGTGGTGCCCAACTGCCGTTCTCCACCAATCCCACACGGCGCGATTGATAGGTCTTTAGTTGCAGTTTGTGCAGGAAATTATGCATCGGTGGGAATATATCCGCATCATACGTTGAGCAGCACAGCACCATACGGCTCATACGGAAAGCGTCCTCTACAGCCTCTGCCATATCGTCTCTGCTGAGGTCGGTTACCGCCACTTTCTTGGCACCTTTGGCTTTGAGTATCCCTGCTAACTGCAGTGCCGCCGTGCGCGTATTGCCATGGATAGATGCATATGCTACCAATACCCCGTCAGTTTCGGGTTGATAACTGCTCCATATTGTATAGAGACGCACAGCCTCTTGCATTTTTTCTCCCTCCAATATCGGTCCGTGTAGCGGCGCAATCGTCCGGATATCCAACTGCGAAGCGGCTTTCAGCACATTTGCCACAGGGCGTCCGTACTTGCCGCAGATATTGAAATAGTATCGCCGTGCCTCACAAGCCCAATCATCGGGATCTGCATCATACACACCGAACTTGCCGAAAGCGTCAGCCGAGAACAGCACTTTCTGTTCGGGAACGTAGGTCATTAGCACTTCCGGCCAATGCACCATCGGTGCGGCAATAAACGACAGCGTCATTCCGCCCAAATCCAATGTATCTCCGCCCTTCACCTCCATTGTCCGCGCTGCCTCTATACCGAACTGCGGCAACATCTGCAACGCAATCTTGGAGCCGACAAGCGTGGTATCGGGATAGGCGGTTAGGAAAGCATTGATGGAACCGCTGTGGTCCGGCTCCATATGCTGAATAATCAGATATTCCGGCTTTCTGCCGTTCAACGCTGCGGTTAATTTATTCAGCCATTCGCCCGTCTTTCGCGGGTCAACAGTGTCCATAATGGTTACTTTCTCCGGTAGGAGCAGATAACTGTTATAGCACATACCCGCAGGCAGTGCATATTGGCTTTCAAACAAATCGAGATCGGCATCATCGCAGCCGATATATTTGATAATTTCTGTATTCATATCAAAGCAAATCAGTATCCATATATACCTCCAACAAACGACATTCTTTGTCAGTCGGAGTAAGAATAATATCATTCAAGCAAGCAGGTAAAAGCGTTGCTTCGCCTTTGTGCAACGTAATAGTCTGTTCCGTTTCGTCTGCTTCCGGAGCATACAACTGCATACTGCCCCCTACGCACATATAGAGGACAAAAGAATCCAATGGGGCATAGTCACGCTGTATCGGTTCGGAGAAACGGATGACATTCGTTGTGAAGTAGGGTGTTTGGGCGATGTTCTGTACCCCGTTTACAGGGCAATCGGAGTGTACAACAGCCGCCCCCCGCGGTGTCTCGTAGTTTAGCACCTTCAACGCCTGTTGCAGTTTGAGCGGACGTTTCTTTCCGTCGTTGCCCACACGATTGTAGTCATACAAGCGGTAGGTAATATCGCTGTTTTCCTGTATCTCCGCCACAATCGTGCCGCGTTTCATTGCGTGTACAATCCCCGCAGGAAGCATAACCACATCGCCCTCCCGCACGGGGTATTCGCTCAGATAGTCGCTCAAGTTGCCTGCTTCTATGGCAGCACGTATCTGCTGCTCTGTCATCGGCTGTTTCCAACCGCGAATAACCGATGCATACGGTTCGGAGTTCATCACATACCACATCTCAGTCTTGCCGAGCGAGTTCTCGTTCTCGTAAGCGTAGTCATCAGCGGGGTGTACCTGAATACTCAAATCATCGTCCGCATCAATAAATTTCACCAACACGGGAAACGTATTGCCAAAGAACTCATACACTTTATCGCCAACCAATTCGTTCATATACACTTTCAACAGGTCTTGCAAGTCATTGCCTGCAAGATGACCGTTTGCCACCTCGGTGGGAAAACGCTCCTGTGCAGACACAAGCCAACTTTCCCCCACGTTCTCTAAACTGTCAGCTTGCGGGCTGTACCACTGTTTGATATGTTGTCCGCCCCATATCTTATGAAACAAACGGGGTGTGAATTTAAGCGGATATAACGGCATAGTATACTATGTAAATTATTGTGCAAAGACGAAAAACAGGCGACAATACCACCCGTGCGGAGCCGTATAGTCGCCTGTTAGAAAAAATATGTTACTTGATGTTGCGCAATCGCTTCTCCCAATTCCAAGCGGATAGGAGTACATCTTTGATTGGGGTTTCGGCTTTCCAACCAAGTATGGTGTTGGCTTTGGCAGGATTAGCCCATACCTTTTCAATGTCGCCTTCACGACGCCCCACTATCTCATACGGAATTTTTACACCTGTAGCGTCTGTAAACGCATGGATAATCTCCAACACGCTCAATCCGCGTCCTGTACCGAGGTTGAAAGTCTCTACTTGTTCGGCAGCCGCTCCGGTGAGCATACGCTCCACGGCTTTGACATGTGCTTTTGCCAAATCAACCACATAGATATAGTCGCGGATACACGAACCGTCAGGCGTATTGTAGTCATCGCCGAACACTTTCAGTTCTTTGCGCAAACCGGCAGCCGTCTGGGTGATAAATGGCAGGAGGTTGTTGGGTACACCATTAGGCAACTCACCGATCAATGCCGACGGGTGGGCTCCTATCGGGTTGAAATAGCGGAGAATGGTTGCGTGCAAACCGTTATCGGCGTGTGCCTCATCGCGGATAATATCCTCGTTGATTTGCTTGGTGTTGCCGTAGGGAGAGAGGGCTTTCTGAATAGGAGCCGTTTCGTCCACCGGCAGATGTGCTTTGTCGGGTTGTCCATAGACGGTACAGGACGATGAGAATACGATGTTCTGTACCTGATGACGTTTCATCACTTCCAAAAGAGTGATGAGAGAACCGATATTATTGCGATAGTAAAGCAATGGTTTTTGTACGGATTCACCAACAGCCTTGCTAGCTGCAAAATGAATAACACCCACAATATCAGGATATTGACGGAAAACGTTGTCCAAATTGACAAAATCGTTACAATCGATATTGGCAAATTCGGGACGACGACCAACGATGGCGGTAATACCGTCCAAAACATCTACATTTGAGTTGCTCAAGTTATCTACAATGGTTACATCGTAACCCTGTTGCATCAGTTCGACAGCGGTATGCGAACCGATGTAACCCGCACCACCTGTTACTAAAATACGTGCCATAATAATCTTGTGAGGGATTTTTACCTCTGTTTAGTAAACGATTGAGCGAATTACGCTCGTTTTTAATTAGAATAACTTCTCGGGATATTCGCCTGCTTTAATCAGGTTGTTAATCTTCATTACAACTTGCGGTCTGTCCTCTGCGTAGGTTACACCGAACCACTTGGACGGCGTATCCAGCACTTTGCAGGTGGCTTTGCCTGCCACGATAAGGTCATTGACCACGGTCGGTATATAGAGTTCTTTTTTCAGTTCATTGCCATACTTGGTGAGGAACTCGCGGAATGCCTCTTCCGAATAATCGAAATACTCCGGTGTGAAACCCCACATATTCATTGAAACAGGAGTGTTCGGGGCAATAACAGTATCTACACCATCTTCTGTGAAAACAATTTTGTCGCCTATTTCCTCAATCTTGGTGCGCTCTACCACATCGGTCAGATAGCCGTTTTCATCGGTGGCACATATACCGCGGCTCACACTCCCGTTCTCGCTCAGCGTGTTGGCAACACGATAACCAATCATACAGTATTTGCCTTTTGTTCCTTCGATGGTTTTGAGGTAGTCTGCCAAAATCCGGAACGACTCCTTACCATAAAAATCATCAGCGTTGATTACCGCAAACGGTTCATTGATAATGCCTTTAGCCATCAGTACTGCGTGGTTTGTCCCCCAAGGCTTGGTGCGCTCGGGGTTGTAGGTATAGCCTGCAGGTACTTTGTCAATCGACTGAAAACAAACTTCGCAGGGTACTTTGTCCTGGTATTTGGAGAGTACAACACGGCGGAAATCTTCTTCAAAATCCTTACGAATAGCGAAAACAACCTTACCGAATCCGGCACGCAAGGCATCGAATACGCTATAATCCATAATGGTTTCGCCATTAGGACCTAATCCGTCAATTTGTTTTAATCCTCCATAACGGCTGCCCATACCGGCAGCCAATACAAAAAGTGTAGGTTTCATATTTTTAGTTTGGTTTATTTATTGTGTTCTTTTTTTTTAGTTTGTATTGCAATTTATACCCTATAGTCCTGACAAATTTCTTTACTCCTCTGTATCTATTTCTATGCGTCCGTTGCGTTTCTTGTGCTTAAGCCACAAGCCGTACACCTCGGAGCAGTTACCTGCGGTAGTGAAAGCATGTATGCCGTTGGTGTGCATAAACTTCATCAGCGCAGAGAACTCGTCCTGTGTGAGCAGGGTCTGTATCTCTATATATTCCTCATCGCTATAACCGCCTGTAACTTTATACAGAGAACACCCCCGCACGAGGGTATCAATGATATAGTGGCGTATCTTGTCATAGTCTGGCGAGATGATACACACCCGCTTGCGGCGGTTGAATGAAGCGGAGAAATAGTTGATAACCAATCCGTTAATCCATGTGCCAATCAAACCGATAACCACCATACGGAAATCGTTAATCAGGAACGCCGAACAGCAAATCAATGCTCCGCCGATGGATACCGATGCCCCGATGTCGAAATGCAGGTACTTGTTGATAATCTTTGCCAGAATGTCCAAGCCGCCGGTAGAGGCATTGATACGGAACTCGATAGCCTGACATACAGAGAGCAGGAATACAAAGCAAACCAAGTCGAACCATACATCACCCATACCCAACCCGGCAGACATTACTGAATCTTTTACTTGCTCTAACACTTCCCCGGCACGGCTCAATAAGTATGGATTGCCGTGTGCGTCCAACACTTTTTCGCCTGCCAATAGTTGTGCCTGAATATCAGGGGCTGCTATTACTTTGTGCGTGAGACGGGTGTAGGGAAATACCAAATCCCAAAACTGTGTCAAAGGTCCCAATATCATTGCGGTATAAACCGTCTTTGCTCCAAATTCATTACCTATCAACAAGAATGCCATTACTAACAGAATGGCATTGATGCCCATCACCAAATAGGAGAAAGTGTCTGCATTTCCGCCTATCAGCGTATTGATGACGATGCTCAAACCGGAGATGGTTCCGACAATCAGGTGGCTTGGCATCAGGAAATAATAAACTGCAGCAGCACCGAGAAACATACCGGCAGTCATCATTACCAATTCTTTCCAGAATTTATGTGTGTGCATAGCGTGCCAAAACGATATGCACAAATTTTTCCAGTACTCTTTTGTAAAGTATTGACGTATGTATTCATTCATGGTTGTATGGATTTTGTCAGTAGGTATCAACCGCGCATTACGTATCGAGCCGTACGCCGGGTGGTTTGGCTCAGCAGAATGGTTCTGCCCAGTGTCTCGCGGGCAATGATTTGCGGTGTGGTACCGCGTATGGTCAGCAGCGAAAGTCCTTCGTTGTAAGTTACACGATAATCTTTTTGCAACTCCTCAATAGCCTCGTCTATATATCGGGAATAATCAACACAAACGGATATGGTAACTGCCGACGACTGTATCAAAGACACTCTCAGGCGGTGCCGGTGAATAATATCAAAAATCCGGCTCAAACTCTCCTCCAATACAAAGGCAAAATCTTTTGCACGCATTGTGATGAGAACTTGGTTCTTACGCCATATATATACAGGGACATCTATCGGTCCTCGGGCGGTGGCACTGATAACAGTCCCGGTTGCTAACGGGTCTGCGAAAGGTTTGACATACAGTGAGATACGCTTATTCTCCAATGGGCGGATAGTCTTCGGGTGAATAATCTGCGCTCCCGAATAGGACAACTCCACGGCATCATTATAGGTCAACTCGGGTATCAACACCGTATCTTGCACCAAGCGCGGGTCGGCGTTCAGAATACCTGGTACGTCTTTCCATATTGTAACCGACTCGGCATCTATGATATTGCCCAACAGAGCCGCCGTATAATCCGAACCCTCGCGCCCGAGTGTCGTACGCAATCCGTCCGCTGTACCGCCGATAAAGCCTTGCGCCACAAAGATATTTCTAATATCTCCATAATGTACGGCTGCGCGAATTTGCTGTGCAGATATTTCCATATCCACATTCGCATCACGGAATGCGGCATCTGTCCGCAATAGGTGCGTCATATCAAGCCATCCGCTGTCAATTCCTATCGTGTGCAAATAGGCATTTACGATAGTGGTGGAGATGAGTTCGCCCCAACTGACCAACTGGTCGTAACTCAAATCGTAGTTTGTGGCATCTGCCAAGACCGGAAGGTCGTGTATCGGCAAGATGTCCGGCGACAAGCCCAATTCTTGTAAAACGGCTGTATGATAGTCTATAACCGCATTCCACTCCTGTTGTGCCGTAGCGGTATCGCCCGCCATCTGCGCATCAAGCACACGCTCCAAAGCATTGGTGGTTTTGCCCATTGCAGAGACTACGACTATCAAACCGCCCTCCGCAAGCGAGACAATATGCGCTAGATTGCGGATACCCTCCGCATTGCGCACCGATGCTCCACCAAACTTATAGACCTTCATAGGTTTTGAATTTGTAAATTTGTAAATGAGAAAATTTGTAAACTCATTTACACATCTACAAACTTACACATTTACAAATTGAGTATCACAGATTTGCCATATGGATAGCGGTTACAGCCCCCTCTATACCTTTGTTGCCCAACTTTCCGCCTGCACGGTCAAGTGCCTGCTGTTTGTCGAGTGTGGTCAGTACGGAGAATATAACCGGCACATGCCCCTGTGCATTCAGTATCGCCACACCTTGCGTAACCGATTGGCATACATAGTCAAAATGCGGAGTGTCGCCCTGTATTGCACACCCTATAACAATGATGGCATCCATATCGGCATACTCGTTGATAGTACGTGCAGCCGCATAGGTCAGTTCCACTGTCCCTGGTACGTGTAGGATTACAATGTTGTCCTCATCTACCCCGTGTTTCTCCAATGTCTCCAAGGCACCTTGCGCCATAGGGTAGGTAATATCCGAATTCCAATCTGCCACTATAATTGCATAGCGCTGACGTTTGAGAACGTCAGCGCCGGGCAATGTGGTTGCATCATATTTCGACAAATCGGTAGTCATTACTTTGCTGCAATGGCGATATATTTTTCAATATCTTGTGCTTCTGTCGAAGCGGGGTAGTCGTTTTTGATAGCCTCAAAAGCCTTTTTGGCGGCATTTTTGTTACCCTGCTCAAGATATACAAAACCGGCTTTTTTCAGGCTCATGGGAGCAATCAGATCATTGCCTGATTTTGCAGCAGTTTCGAAAGCGGAAACGGCTTTGCCGTATTCGCCCAACTCAACGTATGCATCACCAAGCAGTTGCGAAGCCGCGGGGGAAATGGTCAGATCTTTTGCCGAGAACTTCTTGAGGTATTTGGCTGCCTCTTCATATTCGCCGAGTTGATAATAGCAGATACCTGCATAGAGGGCTGCCAACTTACCCGGTTGATACATCTTGTAGGAGTCTGCAATTTCCTGGAAACCGATGCATTCTGCACCATCACCGTTGAGAGCCTGCTCAAAATCGCCTGCCATAAAATATACTACGGCTTTGGCATTCTCGTTGCTGGCTTCAAGGGCTTTGGGCTTGAATACATATTGGTTCAAAGCAATACCACCGCAGATAATCACTACGATAGCAGTAATAGTCCAACTCAATACTGCCGAGTGCTTCTCAATCCACAGACCCATTGTGGAAAGTCCTTCGTTCACTTCCTCCAAATGTTGGTCGTCTTTCTTGAATTTTTCTTCTTCTTGTTTTTTCTTTGACATAATTATGTGGTTTTTATATTATCCAATTTGTTATAGGATAGTTATAGGATAGTTATAGGTTGCGTATAGCGCATCGGATAAATATCTCTATAACAAATACAACGTGCAAAGATACAACATTCCGCCGACATACACAAAATTTATGAAAAAAAAAGCGCGAAAAGCAAATTTTACCGCTTTTCGCACCTGTGTTGTTACATCGGCTGTTTGTAGTTTGGAATGATTTACATCATTTCGTTTGTCATTCAGACTGCCGGAACGATAGCATACACCAGTCGCCGTGTGTGCGGGTATCCGTGCAGGTGAGTCCGTTTTGCTCTGCGGCGGCGATGAGAACGGGGCAGTCGGCAGCGTAGAAACCGCTCAGCCAAAGGCTGCCGCCCGAGTTGAGATAGCGGGCGTAGAGCGGCATCTGCGCAAGCAGGATATTGCGGTGGATATTCGCCATAATGAGGTCGTAATGCCCTGTGGGCGGAGTATTGCCGAGACGGGTCTCTATCTGCACGCCGTTGAGAGCGGCATTTTCCTGCGTGTTGATGACACTTTTCTCGTCAATATCCACAGCCACCACGTGTGCCGCTCCCCGTAAAACGGCAAAGATACCCAGCACGCCCGTGCCGCAACCGTTATCCAGCACGTTTTTGCCGGTGAGGTCGGTTTGCAGGAGAGCGTCAATCAGCATACCCGTGGTCTCGTGATGTCCTGCACCGAAAGCGCAATGAGGGACAATCTTTACCCCGAGCGGCAGTTCCTCCGCCGGGTGTTCCGCTTCCCATACTGCGTTCCAGTTCTTGTCGGGACACTCGTCTATAGAGAGTAGGGTAGCCCCTTTGGTATTGGCGATGAGTTGCTCTATCTCCACACGGCGTGCATCAAGTACATCGGTGGGGATATATGCATCGGTGCCGTCCGATGTATCAAAGCCTAAGTCGAAAAGCGACTGGATGAACAAATCCTCTTGCCATGGATCGGCAAAAGAGAAAGCAAAACGGGCTACAGAGTACCTCATTCGATGAATAATTGACAATTAACAATTAACGTGCCTGTTCTCCTGACATCCTTATGCTATCCACCTGACATCCACCCGACATCCACTGGTATTCGGCGGGGTTATTCCCAGCCGTTGTAGTGGATATTCGCAGTATTGTACTTGTCCTTTACGGCAGGTGTCTCGGCAGGGTAACCGACGGGGACAATGCACAGCGGAATGATATGTTCGGGCAAACCGAGAATACCTTGCACTTGTGCTACCCGTTCCGCAGAGGGGTGAACGCCCGTCCAAACGGCACCAAGCCCCATAGCGTGGGCGGCAAGAAGCAGGTTCTCTGTGGCTGCCGATACATCGTTGACCCAAAACTCGGGCAGGTCGGGAATGGTTTTGGTGAGGTCGCCACAAGGCACAAAAGCGCAGGCGGGGTGGTTCTGGCAGCGCGAGTTGGGCATCTCGTTCCCGATACGTTGCAGCAGTGCGCTGTCGGTGATAACGATAAACGCCCACGGCTGTTTGTTGATTGCCGATGGAGCAGCCATAGCACATTGCAGGAGCGTGTCAATCTGCGATTGCGAGAGCGGTTCGCCCGTGAACTGACGCACCGAGGTGCGGGTCAGGATGTTGTCGATAGGAGTTTGCATAGTGGTTTGTTGGGATTGGGTGCAGCCGATGAGTGACATACTCACAAGTGCTGCAAAAAACAGTTTTTTCATATTGAGTGTTTATTTGGGTACAATGTCAATACTGTGCCGACTACATAGTTGCTCCCCCCTATAAAAATTATATCGTTGGGCGAAGCAACGGATTGCACGTGCCGCAATGCTTCTTGTATGTCGGGTATTGCCTCCGCTTCACTGTCCTCCGGGTGTACGTGCTGCCACCGTTGCAACATCTCCGCCGCAGGAATGGCGCGGTGGGTGTCGGGTTGCACAAAACAATACCGCACATTCAGCGTGATGCCGTCTGTTCTGCGGCTAACAGGCAAAAGGCGCATTACAACATCCACATCTTTGTCGGACACCATACCGAACAGCACAAAAAGTGTGCCGTTGTGTTGCTGTTGCAGGTCGGTCAGTTGCTGTGCCACATAGCGCAGACCGTGCGAGTTATGCCCGGTGTCGCAGATAGTGAGCGGTGAGTCGGCGAGTGTCTCCCAGCGTCCGCGAAGTCCCGTCAGGGTACATACTTCACCAAAGCCCCTACGGATAGCCGCAGTAGTGATATACGCCCCTATCGGACTGTAGTTTTGCAAAACACGCAATGCCACATAGGCGGTCTGTTGGTTCTTGTCCTGATAGATACCGTGCAACTGGCATTCGGGGATGTCGCGCAACCGGCAGCGGCGCAGGTAGCCGCATTGGTCGGCAAACCACAGGCGGCAACCGGTGGTCTCCAAATCCTCGCCGAGAATACCGCACGCCTGCGCTTTTTGCAGGAAAACAGGCTCTGTCTGCGGGTCGGTCTCGCCGATGACACACGGTACGTCGTTTTTGATAATTCCCGCTTTTTCGGCAGCAATCTTCGGCAGCGTATCGCCCAGAAACTCGGTATGGTCGAAGCCTATATTCGTGATAACCGAGAGCATCGGAGTGATGATATTGGTTGAGTCCAATCTGCCACCGAGACCGACCTCTATAACAGCCGTGTCCACCTGCATATCCGCAAAATAGGCAAACGCCAGTGCCATAGTGGTCTCGAAAAACGAGGGGCGTATCTGCTCCAAAAACGCTTTGTTTTCCTCCACAAACCGCACTACATAGTCTTCGGGTATCATCTGCCCGTTGAGACGGATACGCTCGCGGAAATCCACCAAGTGCGGACTGGTGTACAAACCTACCCGCAAGCCTGCAGCCTGCAGCGAGGAGGCAATAAGGTGCGAGGTGCTGCCCTTGCCGTTGGTACCCGCTATATGCACCGAGCGGAAACGCCTGTGCGGGTTGCCTATATGCTCCATCAGACGGAGCGTGTTATCCAACCCGGGTTTGTACGCCGCTGCCCCCACCAAATGGAAAGCGGGCTGCGAAACATACAGGTATTCGAGTGTTTCTTGATAGGTCATTTCTTTCTTGTATCTGCCTTATATACTCCTTATATCCACCTTGCTTTTGCTGACTATACGTTCGATATAATAAATGGGGTGAGTAAATGTTGTCGGTGGTTGTTGAATATATTTGTTGGATGTTGTTTTACCTCTTGTATTTTTGAATATATTCGGTCTGATTTTTTGTGTATTTGTGTACGGCGCAGTGCGTGTTGCGCCGCAATTTGGGTATTTTGTTTTTATCGTTTTCGTTATATCGAACTCCTATGCCCGACCTATAACAAAATTATTCCTGGTTGGCGTGCAAAGCCAGCACATTGTCCATTTCTTTCATTTTCAGCCATCTGTAGAAATCTGGGCTGATATGTACCTGCTTGGACTTCGAGGTGAGCATTATGCGGTTGTTGTGGAGGGTGTCGTGTATTTGCACTTGCAGACGCGACTTGCCTCTGTGCGCCTCGCATTGCGTTACCAATTCGTCAATCAACTCATGTGTAACGTTTTCCAACGGAATACTGATGTTGACAGACGACATATAGGTGTCCTGCACGTCTTTGAGCAACTCCACCTTCTGTACTACAAATTCAAATTCCGCCTCCTCGTCGTTTTTCTCGTGGAACCAGCGCATACCCGTACCGCGTTGCTGTATTGTACCGGTAACATACACATACAGATTCGGCTTGAGCAATGCGCTGTTCTTGGCGTAGGCATCGCCGAACAGCACCATCTTGTAACTGCCCGAATAGTCCTCCACCACGTACCGTCCGTAGGGGTTGCCTTTTTGCGAAACGGCATCTTCGGCGGAAGTGACAATACCGCCGAAATGGATGGTCTGGTTCTTGTATTTCTCCAGAAACTCTTGCGGCGTCATTTCCGGCAGTGTATATTCCTCCTCTTCCGCATCGGCGTTTTCTGCTTGTGCCATAGCCGCTTTGCGGGCATCGGGCGTGCGCCAGCCGTCGAACTGTGTCAGTTGCCCGGTGGTGATGTTGCACATCTGCTCTATCTCAAACTCGTAGTCGTCCAGCGGGTGCGCCGAGAGGAAAATACCGATCAGCGATTTCTCCATATTCAGACGCTCGATGACCGACCATTTCTCCGTTTGCGGCAATTCGGGATGCTGTATCGCAACCGCATCATCACCCAGATCCCCGAAAAGCGAGTTCTGTTGTTGCTGCTTGTCCTGCTGGTACATATTGCCGTAGCGCATCAGGGTCTCTAATACGTTTTCTCCTTTACCGTTAGTGCCGAGTATCTGCTCGCGGTACAACCCGTCGAAGCAGTCGAAAGCCCCTGCGTATGCGAGGTTCTCCACCGTCTTGCGATTGCAGGCGGAGAGGTTGACGCGCTCAAGGAAATCGAAGAGGTCTTTGTATTTGCCGTTCTTGTTGCGCTCGTTGATAATAGCCTCCACAGCCCCTTCGCCCACGCCTTTGATACCGCCCAAGCCGTAACGGATATTGCCTTGACTGTTTACGGTGAAAGTCAGTTCCGACTCGTTTACATCGGGCTCGAGTACCTGTATCTTCATTGCCTTGCACTCGTCCATGAATTTTGTTACCTCCTTGATGTCGTCTTTGGAGACCGTCAGGTTGGCGGCCATAAACTCTGCCGGGTAGTGCGCCTTGAGGTAAGCGGTCTGGTAAGCCACCCACGAGTAGCAGGCGGCGTGGGATTTGTTGAAAGCATAACTGGCGAATTTCTCCCAGTCTTTCCAAATCTTGTCCAATACTTTCTCATCGTGTCCGTTGGCTTTGCCGCCTGCCATAAACTTGCCCTTCAGTTCCTGCAATATCGCCATCTGCTTCTTGCCCATCGCCTTACGCAGTTTGTCGCTCTCGCCGCGGGTGAAGTTGGCCAGCAGTCGCGAGAGAAGCATCACCTGTTCCTGATAGACCGTTACGCCGTAGGTGTCCTTCAGGTACTTCTCCATAATAGGGATGTCGTACGTTACGGACTCTTCGCCCCGCTTGCGGCGGATAAACTGCGGGATATAGTCCATAGGTCCCGGACGGTAGAGGGCATTCATGGCGATGATGTCGCCGATGACGGTCGGTTTCAACTCCCTCATGTATTTGCGCATACCCGGCGACTCAAACTGGAACACGCCTACCGTCCGCCCCTCTTGGAACAGTTTGTAGGTATCGGCATCGTCAATGGGAATATGGTCGATGTCGATGTCTATGCCATGTGCTTTCTTGATGTTTTTGAGACACTCCTTGATAATCGTAAGCGTAATCAGTCCGAGAAAGTCCATCTTAATCAGACCTACGCTCTCTATCACGTGTCCGTCGTATTCCGTTACTAACACGCGGCGTTTGCTTTCTTTGTCCTCCACGCTCGACAACGGGGCGAACTTCGTCAGGTCGTCAGCACCGATAATCACACCGCAGGCATGGATACCCACCTGCCGTATGGTGTCCTCTAATTGCAACGCATAGTTGAGCATACTGCGTATCTCGGGGTCCCCCTGCTCGTACTCGCGCTTCAGTTCGTCCACATACTTGTAGCAGTTCTTCAGGTTCACCTTCGGCGGCTTGCCCTTCTCGTCCTTGATGTTGTCGGGGAAACCGCGGCTTGGGATATACGATTTCAGTTCGTTCACTTTTGCCAAAGGCACCCGCTCCACGCGCCCCACATCGGCTATAGCCGACTTGGTAGCCATCTTGCCGTAGGTGATGATATGCGCCACGTGCGTCTCGCCGTACTTGCGGCTTACCCAGTCTAATACCTTGCCGCGACCCGCATCGTCGAAGTCGGTGTCTATATCGGGCAATGACACACGGTCGGGGTTCAGAAAACGCTCGAACAGCAAATCGTATTTCAGAGGGTCAAGGTCGGTGATGTGCAGGCAGTAGGCTACCACCGAACCCGCTGCCGAACCACGACCGGGTCCCACGCTCACATTCAGTTCCTCTCTTGCACCGCGGATAAAGTCCATCACAATAAGGAAGTAACCGGGGAAGCCCATCGTCTTCATCACGTGCAACTCAAACAATATGCGGTTCACCACCTCCCGCTGCCGATCGTCCAATGCCGCTGCGTCCCAGTAGTGGTAATCAAGCCCCTTCGTGTTCTCCAAAAACGGCTCCAACTCGGGGTAGCGCTTCTTCGCACCGTTCCATGCGAGGAAACTCAGATACTCCGCCTCAAACTTGATACGGTACATACGGTCGTACCCGCCCAAGTTCTTGAACCGCTTCTGTGCGTCTTTCTCGCTCAACGGGTGCTGCCCGTGTTCGTCCGTCATAAACTCCTGCCACAGGTCTTGCTCCGTGTATCTCTGCCGTATCTCGTCTTCCGTGCCGAAGTCTTTCGGGATGTCGAACAGCGGCATAATAGGTCCGTGGTCGATGTCGTATATCTCCACTTTGTCCGCTATCTCCTGCGTGTTTGCCAATGCCTCGGGGATGTCGGAGAAAATGCTGTACATCTCTTCGGGCGTCTTGAGCCACTCCTGTTTGGTGTAGTGCATGCGGTTCACATCGTCCACATAGTGGTTCGTACTCAGGCATATAAGCCGATCGTGAGCCTCCGCATTCTCCTCCTCCACAAAGTGCGAATCGTTGGTGCAGATAATCTTCACACCGTGTTTCTTTGCCAGTTCTATCAGTACGGGGTTCACCTCTTTCTGTTTTTGATACACCTCCTGGTCACCCCCGGGCTTGTCGGTCTGGTGCCGTTGCAACTCGATGTAGTAGTCCTCGCCGAACACCGACTTGAACCACTCTATCGTCTCTTCCGCACCCGCTATGTCGCCCGCCATTATCTTCTGCGGCAACTCGCCGCCTAAGCACGCCGACGAGCAGATAATGCCCTCGTGGAACTCCTGCAGCAGGTCTTTGTCTATACGGCTCGTGTAGTTGAATGCGTCCGACATAAAACCCGCACTCACAATCTTGCACAGGTTGTGATAGCCCGTCATGTTCTTTGCCAGCAGAATCAGATGCCACCCCGAGCGGTCTATGATATACTGCCGCCCCTCGCCGTTCACGGCTTTCTCATCGGTCATCGAGTGCCGTCCACGACGGGCGCAATAGGTCTCGCACCCCACTATCGGCTTGAAGGGTACAAACGGCTGTTTCTCGTAGGTCTCGCCCCTCTCCGCTGCGGCTTGTGCCAACTCTTCCTGCTTGGCATCCCATACCTCCTTGTTCTTGCCGTTTACTTTCTTGCAGTAGTCTAACAACTCCTTGATTCCGTACATGTTACCGTGGTCGGTCAGAGCCACGGCACCCATACTCGTCCTCAGACATTTGTCCACAATGTCTGGTACTTTGCTCATTCCGTCCAGTACCGAATACTGAGAGTGTACGTGTAGATGTGTGAAATTCATTTTTGTAAAATAGATGTGTAAATGTAAAAATAAAAGATTTGTGGAGATAGGGTGTAAAAACTTTCTGCAAAGATACGTTTTTTTTTTTTGATGTGCAAATGAAAAAACACATATGTGCAAAAGAACACACACATAATATATACAAAAGAACACACATATTCATATTAAACGCAACCATATCAAAACGGTGTATGATTTCTGAACCGCAGACACCATTCCATAAACGCAAACACCATTCCGGGGACGCGGACGCCCTCGTCCGCGGTCGGTTTGGCACAAACCGTATGACAATACTATGTTTGTGGAGACGACGCGTCCCGCGTCGTCAAACGAATATGTACTGAGTGCCTGCGGGATTCCCTTAAGCCCGTGGACGAAATGGGGTGCTTTCGTAGCGATAACGAAATAATCGTTCGAGCCTTCGTCCTTTGTCCTTTATGCTATCAGGTCTATGATGTTCGTACGAACTATGTTGAAAAAAATGATTTTTATGAGTAAAAAGGTGCTTTATTGCCTCGTCGGGAGTGTTCCGACACTCCCGACGAGGCAGGCGCTCCCTGCGGGGAGTAGTTGAG
>DGIN01000019.1 GCA_002387325.1 Bacteroidales bacterium UBA4621
TAGAAAGAAAAGGCTTTTTCCGATACGATAAGCCTGCTTTTTATGCACTTTATGCACTATAATTATTGCATATTCTGCATAAACATTGCTTTTGGGGAGGTATCTCCCCGTATTGTCTGCGGGGTGCTTGCGGGGATGGTTAATGTATGTCCATACGTCCGTCCACGGTAGCGATGACTGTGTGTTGTTCTTGTACGGCTTCGAGGTACAGGTCGCGGATAAGACGGTCGGAACGCCATATCTCGATATAGTGTGTGAGGGGCGTCATGTGGTCGGTGCCGCCCGAGAGATAGTCGCTGGTGGCAACGGTGTAATAGGCTTCTGGGTCGATGGATTGTCCGTTGATTTGGGCATCAATGAGTTGTTTGTCCTCGGCAGACATACGCAGTCCTGCTACGCCCTGTCCGTAGTCCTCGGCAAAGACTTGGCATAGTTCGAGAATGTCCTCCCCACGGAGTGTCAGGACGACGAGTTCGTTGTCGAAAGGCATGAGTTGGAATACATCCTGCCGAGTGATATTGCCTGCCGCCCATTCGCAGCGCATCCCTCCGATATTGACGACTGCCATATCCACACGTCCGCCGGGGTATAATTGGCGTGCCTTGGAGAGGAGGGCATCGCTTGCCCAGTTGAGCATAGGGCACTCGGGAGGATAGACTTTCAACGGTTCGGGTGCATAGCCGAGAACAACACTCATTTCGCGTTCCAAGTCGGCTTTGACAGGAGCCAAAGCCCTGATATATGCGGTATCCTGAATGGCATCCAATGCAGAATCTACAGGAATGGCTTCTGTGGAAACAGAGACGACCTGCATTTGTTTCCGGCAGGAGAAAAAGAGCAGGGGTAAACAGAGAAGAAAAAGTTTTTTCATAGTGAAAACGTGTTGATTAGGTCGCAAAGGTACAGAAAAAAAACGGAAACGGCAAATAAATTTGCACGGACGCGGATTTTGGTGTACCTTTGCAAAATGGCGGCTTGGTACGCTTTTTGAAGGAAAAACGTTAATAATCGTGTAATTAGCCGTTAATTAACCATTAATAGTATAGCAGATATGAAACGGAAGATTTTGAGCAGAATCAATGTTATTTTGGGGACAATCAGTCTGGCTTTGGCGGGTTGTCATGCGCAGAAAACTGCCACGAATGACGAATATGGCGTGGTGGCGTTGTACGGCGTGCAGGTGGAGGATTATCGTCCTGTGGTGACCGTGCAGGCGGAGAATACAGCCAAAGCGGATTCTGTCAAGCCTGTTCCCCAACTACCGGATACCGCCCAAGCGAGAGACAAACCACACCGCAATCCGCAGATAATGGCAAAATACGGTGTGATGATACCGAGGGACTGATTTGTAAATTTGTAAGTGTGTAAATTGGTGAATTTGTAAATTGGTAAATTTGTTCTATGGATTTCCGTCTTCGACTGGCTCTCAGCCTGGAGCAGTTGCGCCGCCGCAATCTGAAGAGCCTTCACCCGTTGCAACAGTTGTTTTGGGAGAGTACGCTGCGCTGCAACGTGCATTGCCTGCATTGCGGCAGCGACTGCGTGTCGTCGGTAACGCAGCCCGATATGCCCGCAGAGGATTTCCTGCACGTGATAGATACAGAGATTACGCCGCACGTAGATCCGCACAAGGTGCTGATTATCATTTCGGGTGGCGAACCGCTGATGCGAAAGGACTTGGAACTGGTGGGGCGTGCGCTCTACGACAGGGGCTATCCGTGGGGAATGGTAACCAACGGACTGGCACTCACGCCGGAACGTTTCCGTGCACTGCGTAATGCGGGACTGCGCTCGATGGCAATCAGTTTGGACGGCTTGAAAGATGACCATATATGGCTCAGGCAGCACCCGTTGGCTTTTGATGGGGCGTGCAGAGCGATACGTTTGGCAGCAGGGGAGAAAGACTTAGCATGGGATGTGGTAACGTGTGCGAACCAGCGGAATATAGACCGGTTGGGCGAGATACGAGACTTGATTTGGAGTCTCGGTGCACGCGACTGGCGTGTGTTCGGTATTGACCCGATGGGGCGTGCCGCGCAACACCCCGAACTGATACTGACGGACGGACAATTTAGGCAACTGATGGATTTTATCGTGTCGGAGCGGGAAGCGGGACGGCATGTGAGTTACTCGTGCGAGGGGTTCCTCGGGGACTATGAGGGCAAGGTGCGCGACCATTTGTACCAGTGTGCGGCTGGATTGTCGATTGCATCTATCCTGATAGACGGCAGCATATCGGCATGCACCAGTATCCGTGGCAAGTACTATCAGGGAAACATATACAAGGATTCGTTCTGGGACGTATGGGAAAACGGTTTTCAGCAGTACCGCAACCGTGATTGGATGCGCAAAGAGGCGCCATGCAAGGACTGCAAGGTATTCGGGTTCTGCGAGGGGAACGGTATGCACCTGCGCAGGGAGAACGGCAGCCTGATGCTCTGCCATCTGCACCGGTTGGAAAAGGGAATATAGGAATATATGATATAAAAAAGCGGTTGCCCGACTTGTCGGGCAACCGCTTTTTTATGGTGCAACCAACAAAATAAATAAATGTACGTGTGTTACGAAATTATTGTATATTGTTAATAATCGTATCTGTTTTGAGGGAATAAACTTGTATATTTAGTAAATAAATCCTAATTTTGCGCTGTTTTTGTTATTTAAGCCTACGCAACCGCTATGCGGTGCAAGAGAAATCAAGGAAATAAAAGAAACAGGGGGAAATGTCTCCCTTGAAAAAAGGGTACTAAAATTATAACGATGATGTGTATGAAAAATGTTGTTAAGCGGGTATTAGCGTGTGTGTTGCTGTGTTTACCTGTTTGTATGTATGCCGAATGGCCGCAATACCCCGGTACGAAGGGTGTTACGGGAAGTTACTATGTGCTTGATGAAAGTGCGGAATCATCGATATCGGCTTTTGATGGAAGCAAAGAATATGATTTGAACGGTCCTGCAAGTACACTTGAATTTTCCGCAAAGAAGGCAGTCAATCTGCCTGATGCCGGAAAATTACACGTTTTTCAACTTGTAGATGGGCAGTGGAAAGAAATATGGAGTAACAAGTTAGCAAAAAAATACACTGACTTTTCTTCTATAACTATAGATAGTCGTGCTACAAAACTACAATTCAAAGCGACCGGTGGCGGGTATGACCGTGTTTTCAAGAATGTAAAAGTTTCAATGGCGACGGTACGTCCGACTTTTCCGCAGGATAAGGTGGACTTTGGTGTGGTGTATTTCAATGCGGGGGATACGGTGAAGACGTTTGCGATGGACTGGTGTAATACCAATGTACTCGCATATAGTTTGGCGGACGAAAGCGGGCAGTTTGAGGTATGGATAGAGAATAATGCAGCAGTAGGAAAATATGGTACTGCGAATGTGAATGTGCGCTATAAGCATAGTGCGTTGGGCGAGCATAATGCCACACTGACGATAGACGGCAAGACGGTACCACTGCATGGCATCACAAGAGGGGAACAGCGTATCCGCTGGAACCAGAACCTGATGGGGTATATTGCCGCCGAAGACGGGACGATAGATGAGACCACCCTGCTGACAGCGTATGCGGTGGACAGCCTCGGACGGCGGACGAATACGGCAATACAGTACACGATAGATGATACGTCTATCGCCGAGGTAGCGGATAACGGGGACGGTACGTATTCCATTCATATCAAGGCGGTGGGTACGACCTATATACACGCCACTACGGCGGAGAGTACTGTCTATGCTACGGCAACTGCGATGCGGGAAGTGCGTGTCATCCGGTCGGGTGAGTTGTGCGGCAGTATGGCACTCTACGCACCGGACGAGCAAAATGGGGGTTGGGGAAGCACTACAGAGCCTATGGCATTATCCGGAGAAGGGCTTGAATTGACGTTTAACGCACATCGAAAGTCGTGGGGTATTAGTTCTCTGGCTGTCCAATACTCAACCGACGGGAATAATTGGTCTGATTTGAAGAAAGACATCAGTTTGACTGATTCCTACAAGAAATACGGTCCGTACAGTATCCCCGACGGAACGACCCATATCCGTTTTCAGATGAATGGTTCCTTAAAACAGTATGTCCGCGATGTGCAGGTAACACAGAAATCGTACCTGACCACCACGACCGCTTCAGTGGCGGTGAATACGTTTATCAATCGGGAGTTTGCAGACACGATACGTGTGCGGTATTCCGATGTGCCGTTAGTGCAATACTCGCTGACGCAGCACCATGGCGGTGCGGCGATATTAGTGCCGCAAGAGACGGTGGACAACGCCTGCGGGGACTATGGCGTGTACACGTTTGTGCTGAGAGGTACAGCAGCCCGACCGCTGAACTGCAAAGATACGGTTGTGTTTGAAACGGCAGACGGGAAACGTATAGAGATACCCGTAACGATGGATATAAAGGTGGACAAAGTGCTCTATTTTGATGTAGCGGAAGGCGATTGGAGTACATCTGCGCTGTGGACTTACAATATGCATCAGGACCACGGTCTGCTGCCCACGGAGGCTACGCCTGTGGAGATAGCGCAACCCGTGACGATTACCACCCATGTGGAGGCACACAGTATTCTTCTGAGAGAGGGCGGCAAGATAACCATTGCGCCGACGGGCGGTCTGACAGTGTACGCTGGCGGTGTTACCGGTGCGGACAAAGACAATCTGATTATCGAGCGCAACAGTGCGGGTGCAGGTTTCTTCCGTATGTCGCCGGAAACGGAAACCGAGATGCCTGCGGCAACGGTGCGCTACACTACCAAATCGACTGTGGATACCGGTGTGGACAAAGATGCAACGTGGCAGTATGTGGGTGCGCCTGCCGAAAATGTGTATTTCGACAAGAATGAGCAGACATGGATTTCGCTTTGGAGCGAGCAGCAGGGGTGGATAGCGCAAAACGCCTCTTTTACGATGACGCCTTTTGCAGGCTATACGGTTACGCAATACGGTCAGCCGACCTATTCGCTCTCGGGTCAGTTGATCAACGGTAATCACGATATAGTGCTGTCGCACACCACAACGGGCGAGAATGTGTTTGCCAACAGTTATGCCGCCCCGATAGATTTGAAAAATTTCACGGTGGAGGATTTTGACGAGGGTATAGAGCGCACGTTCTATCTGTTCAATTCGGGTTCGTGGAACCAGTGGAATGCGGGTGAGAGCGATGGCAGTAACTTAGGCAATAACGGTGATGCCACTCCGGGACATTACTGTGCCATTCCCGTACTATTGGTACGTCAGTACGATGAGCGGTATGACATCACCTGTGTGCCGCCGATGCAGGGTGTGTACGTGGTTGCCACTACGGATGGTGCTACGATACATCTGAACTATGAGAAGCACGTATGGAATGCGCAAGGCACACGCCTGAACGAGCCTATGCGTGTGCAGGGACGCAGTGCCGATGTTGCGGAACGGCGGTTGCGTGTGCAAGTGAACAGTGCGCACAGCGGTGCAGACCGTATCTACCTGTTTGAAGACGCAGAGTACAGTGCGGGTTATGACAACGGTTATGATGCGGTTAAGCAGATTGCGGACGGATTGGCAAACCTGTATATCAGTATGCCGTTTGGCAAGGCGGAAGTGGCGGCTACGGATAACGCAGACAGTACGTCAGTGGGCTTTGCTGCGGGCGAGGACGACAGCTATACACTGACTTTCACCTCGCTGACAGGGGATTCGCTCTATTGGCAGGATACGGAGAATGATTCGGTGTTTGCAATCAAAGAGGGCGGGCAATATACGTTCTATGCAACTCCGAAGCAGGATGCGCCCAATCGTTTCCGGATACTGACCAAGCGTCCGCAAAAGCCGGTTCCCGCGGTACCGACCGCAGTGCCTGCAGCCGTGCCTGACAGCGACCGGCAGACTGCATTATATACGATTGGCGGTGTGTTGGTAAGAAAAGGGGATGTCTCTGCAGAGGGGTTGCCCGCCGGGGTGTATATCCTGCGCAAAGGGAATACAAATACCAAAATCGTACATTATTAAACTATCTGTACATTATAAACTGTAACCCATTTGAGAATACTTTTGTTTTGTTTGTTTTTCGCAAGTGCGCCGGTTGACGCACACAATACCGGCACGGAGCATAGAGACAACGTGTATGGCAATGTGCTTGAGGAGGTGCAAAATATGAAAGTTATGCCGTCTTTCAGGGACATCAACATAGATACCCATACGGAGGTATGCGGGGGTGTGCCGTTGTCGACACCTGTCTATCAGACCGCCCCGATGAGAGTGTCGGACGGAACTATCCGCACAATTGCCTCGGATATGGATTGCGGTACGCCTGCAACGGTGCAGCCGCTGTACAGTATGCAGTATGCCGCTCCTGCGGCACCGCCTGTCCGCCGCTCACCGGGAGTGCCGAGCCGTGCCCCGATAGGCGATGTCCTGTGTCCGCTACTGGTATGCACCTTGATATATGCATTACACAAGCGATATGCTCTGAGAAGAGACCTATGACAGGTCTATCCACCTTATATCCACCTTACATCCTCCTTACTTTTGCATACACCTTTTATGATTTGTTTTCGGGGAACTGGTTGGGCGAGAAACCGAATTTTTTGCGGAAGAGGGTGGAGAAGTATTTCGGGTCGTTGAAACCAACGGAGTATGCCAGTTCGGAGATACGGACGGTGTGGTCTTTTTCTATAATCGTATAGGCTGTACGCAGCCGAATGTCGTTGATAAATCCTGACGGGGTGAAGCCTGTCAGGGTTTTTATTTTTTCGGAGAGAGTGCTGCGTGCCACGTTCATTTCGCTGCAGAACTCGTTAAGACCGAATTCGGAGTCGTCAATGTGGTCGTGGACGCAGTCGACGGCCTGTTGGAGGAACTGCTGGTCAAGAGAGGTGTAGTTCATTTCCTTGACGTTGAAAATCAGTTGGCGCCGATAGTCGATGGTTTGCTTTTTCTGTTTTTGCAGCAGGTTGTCAATCATAGCATCGAGTACCTGAATGTCGAAGGGTTTGGTCAGGTAGGCGTCCGCCCCCATCTTGTAGCCCACTACCTGGTCTTCGGAGGCTTGTTTGGCGGTAAGCAGGATGACGGGTATATGGCTGTACTCCAATGTCTGTTTTACGACGGCGCAGAAGTCGTATCCGTTCATTCCGTCCATTACGATGTCGGAAACGATGAGCGATATGTCGTGGCTGTTTTTCAGTATTTCGAGAGCCTGTTCGGCAGAGGAGGCGGTAGTTACCCGATAGGTATGCGACAGGTGTTGCCGGACGATATAAACGAGGTCTTCGTTGTCGTCCACAAACAGGATATGCGTCTTTTGCAGGTCGTTGTCTTTCGCTGTGTCGTCTGTGCGTGTGGACAGGGTAAAAGCGGCTGTGGACTGTATTTCGGGGGCGGTGTTGACGACGGTTGTGTGCTTGTCGGTTTCCGACTCAAGGTATTCTTCGCGGCAGACAGGGAGCAGCACAGTGAATGTGGAACCCACATCGGGTGTGCTGTCCACGAATATCTGCCCATGGTGCAGATCGACCAGATTTTTCACCAATGCCAGACCGATGCCCGAACCGATGGTGTGGTGCTGCCTGTATTCGCCGTCATAGAAGCGTTTGAACAGGTTGTTTTTGGCTTCTTCGGTCATACCGCAACCGCTGTCAATCACTTTGAGTACGAGTGTACGTCCCTCGTCGCGTGTGGAGAGTGTAACGCGTACCGTGCCATCGGGGCGGTTGTATTTGGAGGCGTTGGAAAGCAGGTTGTAGAGTATCTTGTCGAGTTTGTCGGAGTCGAACCAGCCTATGACGGGTTGTCCCGGCAGTTCGCAGGCGAAGGAAAGTCCCTGTTTGTGTGCCAGCGGTGCGAATGCGGATACGCATTGTGCCACAAACTGCGATATATTGCCTTCGGAGACTTTCAGCCGCAGGTTTCCGCTTTCTGCTTTTCGGAACTCAAGGATTTGCTGTATGAGGCGCATCAAGCGTGTGGCATTGACGGATATGAGGTCGTATTCCTGTGTTTCCGTGCTGTCGGGTCTCTGTTGCAGTTTGAGTTCGTCCACGGCGGCAATGATGATAGAGAGCGGTGTGAGCAGTTCGTGTGTGATGTTGGTAAAGAATTGCAGTTTGGCTTGTGTGAGTTCCTCCGCCTGTTGTTTCTCGAGGTCTTTTCTCTGCACTTCCTGTTTCATCCGTATTCTGTGGACGGACATATAGAGTATGAGTGCGAGCAGTCCGATGGCAGCGCAGGCATAGAGAGTATATGCCCACCATGTGCGCCACGGTGCGGGCAGGATACGTATTTCGAGGGGTTTGGAGCGTCCGCTCCATACATTGTCAGCCGAGGCGGCGCGTACATGGAACAGATATGTACCTGCGGGCAGGTTGTTGTAGTTGGCAAAACGATGTTGTGAATCGACATAGACATAGTCGTGGTCATAGCCCTCAAGCATATAGGCATAGCGGTTGTTTTGCGGGTTACGGTGGTTAAGCAGTGCAAAATCGATGGTGAAATTGTTTTGCAGGTGTGTGAGCGTTACGCGGTCTGCGGCATCAATGGCTTCGGTGGTTATTTTTGCAGCGTCGGCGGGTGTCAGTTCGCGCAAGGAGTGGTTGTAAATACGGAAATCGGTGAGTGCCAGACGGGCGGGTGTATATACTTCGCGTGTCCCGATGGCATCGATACGGCTCACCCCGTTGGCACCGCCCAAGACGATGTTGCCTTTGGCGGACGGCGAATAGCAGTTGCGATGGAAACAGTCGTCCAAGAGTCCGTCCTCACGGGTAAAAATATTCATATACTCCGTAGTGTGGTTGTCCACCGGTTTGAGTGCGATGACCCCTTTGTTGGTGGCGAGCCACAAGTCTTGTCTGTAGTCTTCCCATATAGCATTGACGACATAGTCGCCATAGAAGCGGAATGATTCGTAGTTGCAAGGTTCGAAAGATTGTTTTTCCCTGTTGAAGAGCAGCAGTCCCGCTTCCGTTCCCACCCATATACGGTCTTGGGAGTCGATAAACATACACTCGCCGCCCATAGTAGGGAGTGTGTAGTGTCGGAGTGTGAGCCGTCCGTTGCGGTCAGGTGCGGCAAAATAGACTCCGTCGGTGCGTGAGACGATATGTATGTTTCCCGAGCGGTCGCAGGCAACGGCTGATATATTGCTTTGCGGCATAGGTGTTTGTCCCTCCGCCAGCATACGGTTGACAGGAGTGTAGCCGTTATCGGTGAGCAGCCCTGCATCGGCACGTGTGGCGAGCCACAGTTGCCCCTGCCAGTCGGCGGTAACATAGTTGATGAAGTCGTCCGCCATGTCTCTGTTGATATTCCCGTTGCCGGCTTTGGAATAGTCTTTGGCGGTCTGTGTATGGGAGTCGTAGAGTATCAGTCCGCCTTCGGTGGCAAAAAACACTTCTCCTGTTTTCTCGTATTTTCCGACATAGTTGGTTCGCCGCAGGTTTCTGAAGCCGGCAAGGGCAGGTATATCTTTGAACGAGCGGTATTGCCCTGTATTGATATTGTAGCGGATAAGTCCGTATCCGGCCAGAGCAATCCAGAAGACGGGTTGCGTGTCGTCTTCGTAGATGCTGTTGACAGAGGCGGTGCCATAGTCTTTTCTGACAGAGGTGAGGGGGTAGTTGCTTACGCGCCTGTTGTAGAGGTCCATGCCGAACAGTCCTCCTCCGTATGAGCCGAGATAGAGCATATCGCGTGTTGCGAGCAGGGTATTGATTTCGTTGTAAGGGAGCGTGTTGTTTTCCTGTGCGGGTGAGAAATTGAGGAATTGCGTGTTTTCCTCGTTCTCGACAAGGAGGCTCAGACCTGCCCGCGAGCCAATCCACATATTTCCCGATACGGGTTCCTGTGCAATGCAATAGATGATATTGTCGAGGAGTGATGCCGGATCGGTGCTGTTATGCTCAAAGCACCGGTGTGGCTGCGACTGCATATCGTAGGGGTTATGAAGCAGGACGAGTCCGTTTCCGAAAGTGCCGACCCACAGGCGGTCGGTTTTGTCGAGGAAGAGCGTGTGTGATGATTTCAGTGCGGGTATTTTGTCGTAGCGGTAGAGTGTGCGTTTGTTGATGTCGTAGCGCATCAGTCCGTTAGCCCATGTACCGATATAGAGTTGTCCTTTGCGGTCGAGCAGGAGCGTTTTCATATCCACGATGGGTATTTCCCATTCGTTGCCGGTACAGTGTACGGTGCTGTCGGTGCGGGTGTTGTGGATATACAGTCCTGTGTTGGTAGCGATATAGAGGTTGTCGTTTTGGTCAGTAACGAGTGCTTCGATACGGCTGTAGCAGAGAGTAGGGAAACCGATTTTGGTGACTGTCCCTTTGCGTTTGTCCAAGACGAAAAGTCCGTTGTTGGTACCCACCCAGAGGCGTTGGCGGTTGTCTTCGCACAGTGCGCTGCACATTCCGCTGAGCATCCGCTCGGATCCTCGGTAGCGGAAAGAGAGATAGGTATATCCGTCGTAGCGTACGAGACCGCTGTTGGTGCTTATCCATATAAATCCGTCGCTGTCCTGATAGAGTTTGCGCACCTCGTTGGTAGGCAGTATATTGGTGGAGGCAACGGGGTGGAAATGCCATTCGGTGTTGGCACTACGGAGCGGCAGAGCCGCACTCAGGAGAATAAACAAAAAAGCAAGTGTGTTTTTCATATTCGCAGCAGAAAGATTGCACAAAGGTACAAAAAAGATACGGATTGTGCAAGGGGGTGTTTATTGTTGGAGGAGTGCTTTGTTGATTGCTGCGATGCGTTTCCAGAGGAAATCGATCATAAGGGTTATTTGGGTATCATAGTTGATGCCGGTTTGTCCCCATCGTATGGCGTTTTCCTCTTGTGAGTATCGCAGGATGTACGCTTGTTCGCAGATGTATCGGTCTATGTCCTGCAAACGCGATGCCAGTTGCTGCCATTGTGCGGCATACATAGTGCAGAACACGGGGTCTTTGAGGAAGGAGCAGAAGAGTTTGCTTCCCGGTTCGTAGGTGTTGTATATACTGAACATCAGTTTGGATGGGTTGGCGAAATAGCGGAAGTTGTCTCCCTGATAGCCGAAAGCCCAATCGAAGTCCCACGGTGGTCCGAAGTGCATAAGGTCCTGTTGTTTTTTGCGGTAGGCGAACACGGATTTAGGGTGGCATATTTCGCCGTTTTTCACCAGTTCGCAGAGCAGCATATATCGTATGACCGACTGTACGTCTATGAGTTGCGAATAGTTGTCACAGGAGGGTCTGTCCGTCCTGAGTATTTTCTCCAAGTCATTGACTATAGCCGTGGCGTTGTTGAGAGCGGTTTGTGTTTCGGGGGCTTTCATCATTACCGGCACTTTGAAGTAAGCGGAATGTGCTTTGTATGCCTCGTCATAGTTGGTATCAAATTCTGCGAGGAAGCCTCCTGCGAGTGTGTCTATATCAATGCGTTTTTTCTTTACCTGTACAGCCTCTGTAAGGACATATGATCCACAGTATCTGCGGTTGAGAAAGAGTTCGACGTGTTGTGTGTGGTTGGTATAAGGTATGTCCATTCTCCGTGCTATTTCCAGCGCGACGGTGTTGCAGAGGAGTGTGGGGTCGAGTGCGTTGGCCAGCAGTACCCATGTTTTGGCAGGTTGCATGCCGAAGAGTGCGGCTTTTTTGTCGAGTTTGAGGCGGTACGGTTTCTTGTCGAGCCACCAAGTGGAGTTGCCTCGTCCGCGTATGTCCGCCTCTCCGGTGTGCGGTAGGAGGGAGTCGGTAGTGTAGATGGCGATGCTTGCGCGGCTGTACTCGGTTTTGCTTGTGATGTTTTGCCCATTGTCGGTTCGGAGGTCTATGACCGGCAAGCCTGTGGTTTGCGGACAGCGCAGTTCGATGGTATAGTTGCGGTAGGTGTTGTCTTTGCGTACCTGAACGACGATAGAGCGTCGGGAGAAGTCCAGCGGTGTGGTGGCGGGCAGTATTTTTTGGTTTTGCACAAAGACGCTGCCTTTGGCAAAGAAAGCAGGAATGAGGCTGTGTATAGAGTCTATCCACTTCTGTGTGTGGTAGCAGAAGGTTTGCGTGGTGCTGTCAAAGCGGAAAATTATGCTTTTTTCCAGTTGCGGATTGTCGGCTTTGGAGATCAGGAAGTCGGTCATCAGGTTTTCACGGCTTTCTTCCATAACGGGCTGCGGCTCTCCGATGTGTGGTGGGTCGGTCTGTTGGCAAGCGGTGAGCAACAGCAGCAGGCTTGTAGCAAGGCAGTGATGTGTTTTCATAGGTACGGTTTTCAGTTGCTTGCAAAGGTACACATTCCTTTTGGTGTAGCCAAATATGCGTTTTGTTTCCTTTGCTGTTTCGACCTTTTTTGGAAATAATTCAACCTTTTTGCGGGGGGCTTTGCTTGGTGCGGGGAAGCGGTGTTGCCGGGTGTTACCGCGGGCGGGGCGTCCGCGTCCCCGGTGCCGACTTATGTGTAAATATCGGGAGTGACGGCTGAATCACCCAAGAATCACCCAAGAATCACCCAAGAATCACCCAAGAATCTAACCTATGCTTATTAGCGGGAGATGTAACGATTAGCAGGGTGTTTTTCATGGGGTGTTTCGGTGTGTGTGTTTGCATAGTGTTTCGGGGGGAGTGTTTGCAGTTGACGATGCGGGACGATAAGGACTTCTGCTCAAGCCACAGGCTTTCGCTTCGCCACGGCACTCAGTGCGCACAGCGCTCCTGCCTTACGCTTCACGTCTCCACACCGGTGTGTTGTGCGGATTTTTTTTGTTTCGACCTTTTTCGGAAATAGTTCAACGTGTGTGTGCGGGAAAGGTGGTATCTTTGCAACGTATTTGCCGTGATACACTATTGTATTTGCTGCAATATACTTTGTAATACATTGAATACATTGAAAATCACGGATATATAAAACCACAAAAACACATTGAACACTATGAAAAAGATTTCTTTTGTTTTGTTTCTTTTGGTGAGTACCCTGTGTGTTTCGGCTGTTGAGCCGTGGCAGACAGCGGACGTTAATGCGATTAACCGTTTGCCTGCGCGTGCGGACTATTTCGCTTATGAGTCGGCGGAGAAGGCTGAGACGCAAGACCCTGCGCAGTCGGAGCGGTACTTGTCGCTCAACGGCACGTGGCGTTTCCGCTGGAGCAGACATCTGTCGCAGCGTCCTGCCGGTTTCTATGCGCTTGGTTTTGATGACAGCGCGTGGGACGAGATACAGGTGCCGTCGTGTCAGGAGTTGGCGGGTTACGGCAAGCCTTTCTACCGCAATATAGGGTATGTATGGATGGAGCAGTTTGAGAACAATCCGCCCGTTGTACCCGAGCAGAACAACCATGTGGGTTCGTACCGCCGCCGTTTTATATTGCCTGCCGAGTGGAAGGGGCAGGATGTGTTCCTATGCGTGGGTTCCGCCACCTCGAATGTGCAGGTGTGGGTGAACGGCAAGGCGGTCGGTTACAGTGAGGACAGCAAGACGCAGGCGCATTTTGACATCACCAAGTATGTACACGCGGGCGAGAACCTTGTGGCATTGCAGGTAATGCGCTGGTGCGACGGATCGTATGTGGAGGACCAGGATTTCTGGCGACTGAGCGGATTGAGCCGCGATGTGTATGTGTATGCGCGTCCGAAGAGTCGTATCGAGGACGTGTTTGTCGGTCAGGATCTGACGAATGACTACAAAGACGGTGTTTTCTCGGCTGATTTGACGCTGTCGAGTGCCAGCGGTTGCAGCCTGACCTATACGCTTACTGATGCCAACGGCGAGACCGTTCTCAACAAGAGCGAGCGTGTGCGCGGCAGCCGCCTGACGATTGCGCCCGTGGTGTTGCCAACGGTGCGCCCGTGGTCGGCGGAGGAGCCGAACCTGTACCGCCTGACCCTTGTTCTGTCGGACAAGCAGGGCAGGACAACGGAGGCAGTCTGCCAGGAGGTGGGTTTCCGCCATATAGAGATTGCGGATAACCAACTGTTGGTGAACGGACAGCCGATACTGATCAAGGGGGTGAACCGCCACGAACTCGACCCGCTGACGGGCTACGTGGTATCGCGCGAGCGTATGGAGCAGGACGTGCGCCTGATGAAGCAGTTCAATTTCAACGCCGTGCGTACGTGCCACTATCCAGACGATCCGTACTGGTACACGCTCTGCGACCGCTACGGTCTGTATATGGTGGCGGAAGCGAACATCGAGGCGCACGGTATGGGTTATGAGGAGAAAGCCATTGCGAAGAACCCCGCCTATAACGGTACTATATTGGAGCGCAACCGAACGAATGTGGAACTGAACAAGAACCACCCTTCTATTATAATATGGTCGTTGGGGAATGAGTCGGGGGACGGGAAAAACTTCGAGGACGCTTACCGTTGGGTGAAAGAGCGTGACAAGTCGCGTTTGGTGCAGTACGAGCAGGCGGCGATGCGCGAGCATACGGATATTTTCTGCCCGATGTACTACGATTATGCCTACACCGAAGCGTTTGCGCAGAACCCGACCAAACCGCTGATACAATGCGAGTACGCGCATGCGATGGGCAATTCGTTGGGCGGTTTCCGCGAGTATTGGGACTTTTACCGCAAGTACCCCGCTTTGCAGGGCGGTTTTATCTGGGATTTTGCAGACCAGGGTCTTTGGACGCAAGCCCCGGACGGACGATATTTCTTTGCCTACCAAGGTGATTTCGAGCCTGCTCTGCACTCCGACCACAATTTCAACAACAACGGTCTTTTTGCGCCCGACCGCACTCCCAACCCGCACGCCTACGAGGCAAAATATATCCAGCAGGATATATGGACATCGCTGCTTGATACCCTGAGGGGCAGGGTGGAGATTTACAACGAGCATTTCTTTGTGTCGCTGGCGGATACACGTCTCGAGTGGACGGTTGTAGCCGATGGCGAGCCTGTGTTGTCGGGTGTGGTGGACAGTCTGCCGATAGCCCCTCAGGAGCGCAAGGAATATACGCTGTTCGATGGTGCGAACCTGCCCAAGGACAAGGAGTTGTTCCTGAATGTGTCTTACATTGACCGTGCCGGTGAAGAGACAGCCAAGCAGCAGTTCCTGCTGCACGCCCACGCACAGACGGTATGCACGGAAACGGCGCAGGACGGCGTAACCGACGAGACGACGGGTACCTATACTTTGCAGTCGGGTACGACTACGTATGTATTCAGCAAACTGACGGGTTGGCTGATACAGGTATGGGACGGCAGCACGCCGTTGCTTATGCCGGAGACGGCTATGTTGCCCTCGCTATGGCGTGCGCCGACCGACAACGATTACGGAGCAGGGTTGCAAGCGAAATACGCCGTCTGGCGCAACCCCGAATGGCAGTTGGAGAGCCTGCGTGTGGCTGACGGTCAAGCCGAGGCGGAGTACACCTATATGGAGGCCCGCCTGACGATGCGCTATGCGCTGATGGCTGACGGTTCGCTGCAGGTGTCGGAGCGTATCCGCAAGGCGGGTATGCCCAATCTGTTCCGCTTCGGTATGGAGATGCGTATGATGCCGCAATACGATCTGATGACATATTACGGTCGCGGTCCGGAGGAGAACTATGCAGACCGCCGGTTCTCTACCTTGGTAGGGAAATATACCGCTTCGGTAAGCAGTCAGTACTATCCTTATATCCGTCCGCAGGAGACGGGCAACCACACCGATATGCGCTATATGCAGGTGCATAACCGTGTAGGGCGCGGTCTGCTGGTGGCAGCGGCACAGCCGTTCTCGGCTTCGGCATTGCATTATACCGATGCCGATTTGGACGATGGTATGCATAAGTCCGACCGCCAGAGCCACGGTCTGTTGGTACGCGAGCAGCCGTTCACGAACCTGCATATCGACTTTGTGCAACAGGGATTGGGGTGTGTTGACTCGTGGCAGAGCGTTCCCCGCCCCGAGTATCTGCTCTCTGCCGATGAATACACATTTACATTCAGCCTTCGTGTGTCGGGACTCCGCTAATTGACCGTTAATTATCCTCCAAATATTACCGATATTATCCAAATATATTTTGCAACATAGTGTAGAAATGTATATTTGAATAATGTTTCAGGGCAACCACATCAAAATAGTAACGGAACAATGAAAAGGCAACACAATACAATAGTCCTCAGAACAGCATCCCTGTGCCGGCAAAAAGACATAATGAAACGTCTCCACAAACGTAGCATAGTCATACGGTTTGTGCAACCGACCGCGGACGGGGCGTCCGCGTCCCCAGAATGATACATAATTTTGATGCGGTTACCCTGATAATGTTTGGTTATATTTGGAGAAAATCTGAACCTTGATCATGTCATTAACAATGGAAAAATTAATGGTTGAATTATATGGAAAATTATATGTTTACACCCTTGATTATATGTTATATAGCATGGTTTTGGGTGTTTCAACCTTTTTTGGAAATAGTTAAACCTCCATTTCGGGACTTTGTTGTACTTTTGCACCCGAAATCGGAAGCGCACAGACGCCCGAAAAAGCGACATAGTCTAATTCGACAAAATGAAAAACGACATAGTTCAATACAAAAACTTGACATAGTCTAATACAAAAAACAAGATATACCTCAATAGTTCGTTAAAAAATAACTAATAAACTTATTTATAGGCAGTTGAGTACTGCAAAACTGTATTTTATCAACTCTTTCGTTAGACGAATAAAAGTTTT
>DGIN01000035.1:0-1076 GCA_002387325.1 Bacteroidales bacterium UBA4621
TCGTCCATTGTCGGCAAGTTCCTCAACTGGCTGCTGGTGCCGCTGTACACTTATGTGCTGGCGCAGCAGGCGGATTATGGTATCGTTACCAACCTCTATGCATGGACGGCGCTCCTGCTGGTCATACTCACCTATGGTATGGAGACCGGCTTCTTCCGTTTTGCCAACAAGGACGGGGAGAATCCGGATACGGTCTATACCACGGCGATGATCAGCCTTTTCTCCACCTCGCTGCTCTTTGCCGTGCTGTGCTGCGTCTTCCGCCAACCTATTGCCGACCTGTTGGGCTATCCGTCTCATTCTGAGTTTATCGCCCTGCTGAGCGTGGTCGTGGCGATGGACGCTTTCGCCTCTATCCCGTTTGCCTATCTGCGCTACAAGAAACGTCCCATCCGCTTTGCGGCGCTCAAACTGCTCTTTGTCTTCCTCAATATCCTGCTCAACCTCTTTTTCCTCGTGCTTTGCCCGAAGATACAGGACTGGAGCATTATCTCGTCGTGGTACGACCCCGGTTACGGCGTGGGCTATGTCTTTGTAGCCAACATCATCGCTACGGGTATCCAGACGCTCTGCCTGCTGCCCGCTATCCTTGAGCCCCGCAAGAGCCATGCACCCCTTTTCTCATGGGCGTTGCTCCGCCGTATGTTGCGCTACTCGCTGCCGCTGCTGGTGCTGGGCGTGTGCGGTATTATGAACCAGACGCTCGACCGTATCCTCTTCCCGTTCTTCTACACGGGCGGTGATGCGCAGACCCAACTCGGTATCTATGGTGCGTGCTTCAAGGTCGCTATGGTCATGATGATGTTCACCCAGGCGTTCCGCTATGCCTACGAACCCTTTGTCTTTGCCCGGCACAAGGACCGCAAGTCCGTGGAGGCGTATGCCGATGCCATGAAGTACTATATCCTTTTCTCGTACCTCATCCTTCTCGGAATGGTCTTCTACCTCGATCTGCTGAAGTTTATCATCGCCCCGGGCTACTGGGAGGGCTTGAAGATTGTCCCTGTCGTGCTGTGGACGTATATCTTCCAGGGTATCTATTTCAACCTCTCTTTCTGGTACAAACTGACCGACAA
>DGIN01000035.1:1292-6459 GCA_002387325.1 Bacteroidales bacterium UBA4621
CTGACCATCGGGCTTCTGGCTGTCTATTATGGAGCGTATAACCTCGGTATGTGGGCGCGAATGGGCGTCGGTACCGCACTCCTTGTTATATATTGTGTAATTCTCATAAAATCTGATTTCAATGTTTTCAGGAATCGTAGAAACCATGGCGCAAGTCGTCAGGGTGGAGCAGGAACAGGGCAATAAGCATTTTACGCTGCGCAATCCATTCCATGAACCGCTCTCTATCGACCAGTCTGTCGCCCACAACGGTGTCTGCCTCACGGTGGTGAAGATCGAGGGAGACCTCTATACCGTAACCGCTATGCAGGAGACGCTCCAGCGCAGTAACCTCGGGCTGCTCCGAGAGGGAGACTGGGTCAATGTCGAACGCTCTATGCTCCTCAACGAGCGTCTCGACGGGCATATCGTCCAGGGGCATGTCGATCAGACCGCACGCTGTATCAATGTGCAGGAAACCGACGGCAGTTGGTATTATCGCTTCGAATACGACAGCAGTCTGGATATGATACGCCGCGGCTATCTCGCTGTGGACAAGGGCTCTATTTGCATCAACGGCGTAAGCCTCACTGTCTGCGAACCCGACGTCGTGGACGGCAAAGGTTATGTCAGTGTCTGCATCATCCCATACACCCACGAGGAAACCAACTTCAAGTATATCGAAGAGGGCAGTATCGTCAATATCGAGTTCGACATCATCGGCAAGTACATCGCCCGCATGCAGCAACTATGCAAGTAAAAATATGCGGTTTGTTAAGATTTACTTTCCGTTGATCAAGAACTACTATCTACGAAGGAACTACGATAGAACTACGAAGGAACTACCTGCCAACATCGAACCTCCAAATATACACGGATGTTAAGATCTTGGATCAACTATAAAATTATACCGACTAACAAATAAAACCTATACAATATGGACAAAATCAGTTATGCACTCGGACTCTCTATGGGTCAGCAACTGCTCAGCAGCGGCGTCGAAAAACTCAACTATGCCGACCTTGCCAAAGGTATTGAGCACGTCTTGGAAAAACAACAACCCGAAATCGCTTACACCGAAGCGCAAACCATTCTCAACCAATTCTTTACCGAACTGGAACAGAAAATCGCAGGACAAGCCAAAGAGGCTGGCGAAAAGTTCCTCGCCGAGAACGCCAAACGCCCCGAAGTGAAAACCACACCAAGCGGCTTGCAGTACGAAATCATCGAGGCTACTATCGGACAAAAACCCAAAGCAACCGACAAAGTAAAGGTGCACTACGAGGGGACACTTACCGATGGCACAGTTTTTGACAGCAGTTACAAACGCGGCGAACCCATCACTTTCGGGCTCAATCAGGTTATCAAAGGCTGGACAGAGGGACTGCAGTTGATGTCAATAGGCAGCAAGTACAAACTCTATATCCCCTACCAACTCGGCTACGGCGCACAGGGAGCAGGCGCGGCTATCCCGCCCTATGCGGCACTCATCTTCACCGTCGAACTGCTCGGCATTGAATAATCCGCCCCATCGGACTAATTCGCCCTATTAGACTAAAAACAAAAACAAATCATACAACAATGAAAAAACTGAGTATTATCGTCCTTGCGGCTATGGCAATGGTGTCATGCGGCAATAGTTATACCGCCAAGGACGCTGTTCTGGAGAGCCAAAACGACTCCCTCAACTATGCATTGGGCTACATCAACGGCGCCCAGATCAAAATGTACCAACTTGCCAACGATAGCAGCAAAAAGAGCGTCAACGAGTTCATCGCTGCTCTCGAAGAAGGCTACAACGGCAAAGCAGAAACCCTCTCCGAAGCGGCACAGGCAGGTCGCAACGTCGGCACAGGTATCAAGTCCTTTGAGAACAAGGGTCTCGCAGAGAACGAACACTGGACACTCAACGAGAAAATGCTCTTCCAAGGGCTCGTAAACGCCCTCAACGGAGACACATCCGTCATGAAACCCGCAGACGCACGCGCCTTCTTCAATGCTGCATACGGCAAAACGGATGACGGCACCAAAGCGGGAAAAACCGTCAAAGGCAAATGCCCCTACAAAACCAAAACCGTCGAACTCGAAAACTTCACCGACTCCATCAACTACGCTTTCGGTATGCTCAACGGAGACCAGATGCGTATGTATCTGCTGGCTAATGACACCGACGGTACAGCACAGAAAGAGTTCATCGAGAACATCAACAAGGCAATGAAAGTACGCGCACATAACCCGCAACTCGTTATGATGGGCAAACAGATTGGCAGCACCATACGCGAACAGGAGGCGACAGGACTGCTCGGCATCGAAGGCGTTAACACCAACTTCGAACTCATCAAACAGGGATTTGTCAACGGACTCTCCAACCACGACACACAGTTCGACAGCCGCACCGCAGGAGAGTACATCGAAAACACAATCACCCAAATCAAGTACGGTGAAGCCATTGCGGCAGCAGAAAAATTCCTCGAAGAGAACAAACTCAAAGAAGGAGTCATCACCACCGAAAGCGGACTCCAGTACGAAGTAATCACAATGGGAAAAGGCAAAAAACCGCAGCCTACCGACCGCGTCAAGGTACACTACCACGGAACCCTCATCGACGGCACTGTCTTCGACAGCAGTGTTGACCGCGGCGAACCTGCCTCCTTCGGACTCAATCAGGTCATCCCCGGGTGGACGGAAGGTCTGCAACTTATGCCCGTAGGCAGCAAGTTCCGCTTCTATATCCCGTATGAACTCGGCTACGGAGAACGTCAGGCCGGCTCTATACCGCCGTACTCCGTACTTGTTTTCGAAGTCGAACTCCTCGGCATCGAAAAGTAAAAGACTCACCTGTCAGTCCAATCAGACCCGTTCGCCTAATTGGACTAATAATCGCCTTATATGGGTATCATCGCAAGACAAAGTATCAAAGGCACCATCGTAACCTACATAGGGGTTGCGGTGGGCTTTTTGACTACATTCTTTGTGATTACCCGTTTCCTTACCAGCGAGGAAATCGGACTCGCACGCGTCCTTGTTGATGCCGCCACACTCTTTATCGGATTGGCACAACTCGGCACCAACTCCTCTATTATCCGTTTCTATCCTTACTTCAAAGACTCAGGCAACCGCGACCATGGCTTCTTCTTCTGGACATTGGTCGTCCCATTGTTCGGCTTCCTGCTTTTTGCCATCGTCTATTGGGCGTGCCACGTGCCGCTCGGCAACTGGTTCGGAGAGAAATCGCCACTCTTTATGGACTACTATTATATGGTACTCCCGCTGGCGTTTTTTATGCTCTATCAGACCGTCTTCGAAACCAACGCCAACGTCCTGATGCGCATCGTCGTACCGCGCGCCGTGCGTGAACTCATCGTCCGTATCGGAATGTTGGTGCTATATCTCCTCTACGCCTTCCGTATCCTCTCCATGGATGGCTTCGTCATAGGACTATGCCTCAACTATGCAATCGCCGCACTCGTCAATTTCACCTACATCTTTGCGTGCGGACATGTATCTTTGCAACCCGACTGGACGTTCCTCCGCCAAAACACCAAACTCGTACGCAACTACCTCCTCTATACAGCCTTCCTCTTCATATCTGCCATCGCAAGTGTATTGGCACCCGCACTGTCCTCCTTTTTTATTACTGCAAAAATGGGACTTGACCACACCGGTATATACGCCATCGCTACATATATCGCCGTCATGGTCAGTATCCCATACCGCTCTCTTACCGCCATCGCCTCGCCGCAACTGGCACGGGCTATCAAGGAGCAGAACCACGAAGAAACCTCTCATCTCATCCATCAGGTGAGCAACAACCTCCTGCTCATCGGAGGACTCATATTCTTGGCTATATGGTTCAATATCGACCTTATATTCCATATCCTGCCCAACGGCAGCACATACGCTGTGGCGAAGAATGTAGTCTTGATCCTCGGTATCAACCAGATCATAGTTGCCACCTTCTCTATTTGTCTCTCGGCACTCAGTTACTCCCGCTTCTATATATTCTCCCTCTTCCTTTCCTTCTTCCTTACTGCCGTCTCTATCCTGCTCAACAACTGCCTCATTCCGCTCTATGGTATGGACGGAGCCGCACTCGGTAATCTCATAGCCTATGCTGCCTATTTCGCACTGGCGATACTCCTCCTGCGTCTTACATGCCATATATCGGTAGCCAACCGCAAAACATTCATCGGCATACTCCTCATAGGCGTCCTTTTCGCCCTCAATGCCCTGTGGGAGCATTTCCTGCCTATCGCCAATATATGGCTCAGTAGCATACTACGCTCGCTCGTCCTTCTCGGCAGCGGCATTGCCATTGCCTGGGCATTGCGCCTCTCCCCCGAACTGAACAGCCTCATTGTTACCTGTATATTAAAAATACGTAAAAATTACGGCAACGACACGGCAACGGGATAGATGTTTGTAAGGTTTTTATCAGTTGTTGATTAGTTGTAAAACGTTGTTGACAACGTGTATCTAACATCTATCTGAATAATATTTGTCTATATTTGGAGCAAAAAAAATAACGACTAATTACACGGTAATTAACGGAGAATTTTAATGGCTTTTTAATGGGTATTAATGGAGAAATGTATCCACAATAGTATTTAATGGTAATTAATGGAGTAAAAATGCGCTATTTCATTCGTTTCGCTTATCTCGGTACCCGCTACCACGGCTCGCAGTCGCAACCCTCGGGCGGCACGGTGCAGGACACTATGGAACCCGCTGTGGCGACGCTCTTCCGTTGCCCCGTTCCACTTGTCTTCGCCGGTCGTACCGACGCAGGCGTACATGCGGAAAACATGTATGCGCATTTCGATGTAGCATCCTCCGTCGCCAATCCCCGGAACCTCGTCTATCGTCTCAACCGCCTTCTGCCCGCCGACATCGCCGTGTACGATATTCTCCCTGTCATTGACACCGCCCACGCACGCTTTGATGCCCTCTCCCGCACATACCGCTACCGCATCACCACCCGCAAAGACCCGTTCCAATCCGCTCTCCGCACCCAAGTGCGCGCGGGCTTGGACTATCAGGCGATGAACGTTGCGGCGCAGCACCTCCTCGGCAAACAGGACTTCACCTCTTTCTGCCGCACGCATACCGATGTCAAAACCAAAATCTGCGACCTTACTCGCGCCGAGTGGCTCATCGAGAACGACCACGAAGCCGTTTTTGTCATTAC
>DGIN01000035.1:6644-7475 GCA_002387325.1 Bacteroidales bacterium UBA4621
ACCAACATCCAATACCCCTCCTCCCTCTTCCTCTAATCCCTCATTTCGATAAATTACACAAAAACACCCACCCAAACTTCGATAAATTACATAGGTTTTGTGTGTTGCCGCATAGAGGATTTTATTTTTTGATTTTCACTACCAACCGTATTGCGTTGGCAATGGCGGCTAATATCACAACCAGATCATCTATCCAACCGGCAACAGGTATCGCGTCCGCAACTATATCGGTTGGAATGAATAGATAGGCAACTGCCATGGCAAATCCGATACCTATATTCCATTTGTATTTTGTCTTCTTTTCCATTATTCTATATTCCGCAAATGATGTTATGTATCCAAATACACAATTCTAATGCCATAAATATCCCCAATACCCATTTATTCTGTAAAATGACATTCAGTCGCTCATAGATACTGACCAGCATCCCTTTTCTCCAAACAATATCCGTTACTATTCCAATGGGGAAAAATACCAAAAATGCAATAGCAAACACTACATTCGGATTGAAGAAAAAAGCCTCTTTGATATGTCCGTGCAGAAAAAGCAGTGTCGCACGCGTAACGCCACAACCGGGGCATGGAATATGAAATACTAACTTAGATGGGCAAACAATAATGCTTGTCTGCCCATCTGTCATCAGAGACACTGCCAACCATATGCATACACCTATGTATGCACACGTTGTGTAGAGATAAAACTTTCGCTTAGAGATAAGCCTGCAGTTTGGTAAAGTTGGCTTCTTTGGTCATACCGCTCACTTGAAACCAGTCGATAATCGCCCAAATACCGCAGCCGCCGCAAGTCAGCAGTTTGGCAATACCAAGACC
>DGIN01000035.1:7527-9950 GCA_002387325.1 Bacteroidales bacterium UBA4621
GTCTGCCCGAGATAAAAACGGTCAATTCCGTATGCCCCCAAGAAAATTGAGAGTATCAGTGCCGTCGTCGGATTTTTGAACTGCAGAGCAGAAATCGATGACCACTTGCTCTCGTCCATAGCCAATAGTTTTTCACGGATGGAAGGTACGGATTGTTCAGGGAAATTCTTCCCGTTGCTCATAATGAACATGTCCACTTTTTGTTGTTCCATAATGCTAAAATTGAATTTTGTAAATTAATGAAATGATTTTATTCACCGTCTGTTGAGTGAATCTTTTTGTTAAACAAGGTAATTTTGCAACTTCTCGTAGTTGAGATTCTTGGTGGCACTCATAATCTGAAACCAGTCAATAATAGCCCAGATACCGAGTCCGCCGCAGGTCAGCAGTTTGCCGATACCTAACCCTGCTTGCCCGAGATAGAAACGGTCAATACCATAAACGCCCAAAAACAAAGAAATAACAAGGGCTATCATCGGATCTTTGAACTGTATGGTGGATACCACCATCCATTTGCTGTCATCCAATGCCAACAGTTTCTCGCGCAAAACAGGAATTTGCATTTCCGGCAATTTCTCGCGGTTGTTCATAATGAACATATCTACTTTTTGTTGATCCATATAATTAATGTGTTAAATAGGTAAGAAACGTACTGTAATTCAGGGCTTGTGCTCTGCGGGAAGCACTTGTGATGTCTATTATATACCAGATGAACACTGCCGCCATAGCGACCAACATTCCGATAATTACTCCCCAACTCGGGTCTTCTTGTATGCTGCCAACAACATAGAATACCAAATAGCAAATAGTAAGCATCAGTTTGAGCAGTGCCGACACCGGTTGCCGTAACCAAAACCTGTCTATACCCAATGTCCCGCCTGCAATGGATAGCAATAGAGCCGTGGTCGGATTTTTCAATGGGACAGACCATAAGTCGTCAAACGATATATTCTCCTTTTTAGACAACATTTCCTGCAAATAGGGAACCTGTGTCTGTGGAAAATAACTCCCCTTTTGCATTATAAACATCTCTGTTTCTTGCTGTGTCATTCTTCTATCTCATTTGCAACTTCTACAACGGCATCCAGTATCTCATTCAGCAAAGCCTCGTCTTCATTCTTCGGCTCATTTCGTAAAATGACAATCTCTATCCTGTTGTAGTACATCGCTACCTTGTAGGTGTATTCGTTGGTTTTATAGGTCCTGTCATCTACTTTCGTGAACGAGTTAGCCATTGCATCGGCAACTTGTTTCTTTACCTCCTCTTTGTTTTCCGAGGGGAAAGAAAGTGTAATACTCATCGCATCAATAGCAGCACTGCCGTTCAACTCGTCATTCTTCTTCAAACGGTCGTCAAAATGAACCATTGCTGTCAGTGAATACCCGTTTCCTGCGGCAACAATTTGATAGTGTGAGGTCTGATAGCGTTCTATGTTTTCCACCCACAACCCCTTGATAGCGGGAATGTTACCTGCCGTATTGCCCAATACAAATCCTGCATTTTGCAAGTCTGTCTTCAGTGCGCCAATGGTCTTTCCTACTGCCGCATTGGTATCAAAATACTGGCTGCTGATAGTGTTGTCATCTACCGAATTGTCAATAATATAATACAACTCCGTCTTGTGTACTGCCTCAAACTTGTCATTCAGGATATAGTAGTCCTTTCCGTCTTTTCCTACCCAGCCGAAACCGTCTATTTCATACATTCCGTCCCAATCCAGTTTGCTCTCTTTCTCGCCTTTCTTGTTCAGTACCTCGTACTTCTCTCCGTCCTTGTTTACCAGATAACCGTTGTCCAATATCTTGATATACGAGTATTTCGCACTGAGAATGGTCTCTCCGTCAAAATTCATTACGCCGTATGAATAACTGCTCTCGCTCTTGAATACTATCTGCTTGCCTTTGATGGACTGGATACTTGCCACCTTCTCCGGGCATTTCATCACCTGCTCGCCGTTCTTCATACTGTATATCAGGGTGCGCTCTTCCCGGATAGCAACATACTTGTCGTCTGCATATTGTATCTCTGTCCCGTTGCCTAATAAAAATCCCCATTTCTCTTGACGCTTGTTATTCATATCAAAGGCAACCATATCGGCGGCTTCCCAATCCTCATGCGCGTTAGTGCCGATAATCAGATCTTTCCGTATCATAGCCCAGTCTTCTGCATCATAATGCGCATCCGGAGTAAATACCACTTTGCCCTTTTTGTCAATGAGCAGTTTATGGTTTTTACCCGCTTGATCTATAGTATAAACCTCTAGCCAACCGTATTCGTTGAACTTTGTCCCGCAGGCAATCACTTCGTTCCCGTCAAAAGAATTGAGTTCCAATACCGTCTTGCCTTTCAAGTCCACTATCTCTATACGGCTGTCCGGCTTTACTACAGGTACCAAACCGTTCTTGGGCTCGCCAATCTCTGC
>DGIN01000035.1:10061-27210 GCA_002387325.1 Bacteroidales bacterium UBA4621
ACAAAGAACACGCCTTCTTTTACATTTGTCGGGGAGTTCCCGTACTCGTCAGCCAAATACACATTGCCTTTGTTGTCCACAAAGCCCCAATCTTGACCTTTCTCAACCTTGCAAGGCAGATAATCAATCTTGTCCGTTCCTGAATTTCCGCAACTACACAGAATTGTAGCCGTTAGAGCGACAGTCGCCCAACTGAAAAAATGCTTTTTCATAAAATAGTTTTTAATGATTAATTGTATCTCAATCGTCTTTCGGATTGGCATGTTTTTGATGGTACGTATATACACACAGAAAGCGCAGACCTCGAGTTGCTTATCCACAAATCGAGGCCTTCGCATTGCCTTTAAGGTCAAATAAACAACAGGAAACCTACGCCGATATGACCTGTACACTGCACCCTATATGGGAACACAATGCGACTGAAAGCCACATCCATAGGCATCTATTGATTTACTTTGATTCTGACCTTAATGCTGAAAAGTTGCGAAGTTTTCGATTTGTCAAACGCAAAGCGTCAATAAACGCTATTCAATATGTCAAATCCACCCCTTCAGAGAACATATCCCCTCCGGCGTAGATTTGCTGCAAAATTATAACAATTATTCCAAACACGCAAATTAGATCTTAAAAATCTGAATTTTTATATCTTTTTAATACTTAAAAGCCAAATCCGCCTGCTCCCCGCAAATGGTAGCCTTAACAACTATTCCTCCCTGCACATTCCCTAAAAACATTCCTTTTGTTAATATCTGCTTTCCGTTGATCACTACATACTTTTTACGAACCACCGTCGAACCACCGTCGAATCACCTACCTCCCACCGTCGAACTACAAAATATACACGATTATTAAGATTTTAGATAACGTCTAATGGTGTGTAAAAATACCATTCGGCGTTTTTTGAGGGGTGAAAACCTTTCATGTTTACAACGAAATCTGCGTTTTTGAAAATTTGCATAAAAATCACAAAATCATTTTGTTATATCAAAAATAATCCGTACATTTGCACCGCCTTTTAAGACAGTGGCAATGTATCGGGTGCGCGCAATCAATATATACCGGATATTACCACAGATGTTAAGGTCTCGAATGTACCTGCGAGTAACAATAGATGGACAAACTAACATTTAATAAATTAATTTTTCTATGAGTACCTATTTATTAGAAGTACCATTCGAAGATTTTCACGGCAAGATTTGCCGGCACAGCCAAATCATCTTCAAAAAGGTGAACGGCACACGCTACACAAGCGTGGTGTGCAACCCCTACAAAGGGGCACCAAGTGAAGCACAGCAGGAGCAACGCAATATGATGCGCACCGCTGTCGCGAATATAAAGAAACTGAATTCAACCGAACTCGCTGCCTATCAAACAGCCTTCAAAGCCCAAAGCAAATACAAAACGCTGCGGGGCTATATGGTAGCACAGGAGATCCTAAAACTCCAAACGGTATGAGAAAAGTGGTATTTTTAGACCCCGTGGACTATATCTCGGGCAAAGTTTCTCCCGCTCATACCCGTACAATCTACAAACGCCTTCGGGCAACCGACCGCCGATTCACGAGCGTACGAATAGATGAGGACAACAAACCTGCCACAGAAGCCCAAGTGGCACAGCAGGCAAAGTTCAAGGCGGTAGTTAAATCTACCCGCCAACGGATGCAGGACGCATCCAAAATGCCTCAAGATCTGGCTGCGTTCCAGAAACAGAACCGGTACAAAACATTGTACGGCTATGTTTTCAGCCAAGAATGGCTCGCACAAGAGGGCTAACCCAAAAATCTTGATTACAAAATGAATTCAAGGGCGTGATAGCCGCCCGCTATCAGGATCAACCTAATAGGTAAAACAGATCAATCTAATAGATTAAACAGATCAATCGGCGCAGAGAGACCTCATGAACCTCCCTCACCGCAACATACAAGCCTCCTGTTTCCTCCGCGGAAGAAACAGGAGGTGTTGTTTTCTTAATACACCGTCCAAACGATTTTTACACTACTTATACCAAATAATACACGCCTATCCCAATAAATAGCAGTACTTTTGCCACCAAAATAAATTCGATGTAAAAGTACCGAACAATATGAAAAAACTGACGATAGCACTACTTGCAGCCGTACTTGCAGCCTGCACCTCAACTGCCAAATTCCAGCATACTACACAAAAAGAACTAAACGCACTCATACAAACTGCGTCTTTCGATATGCCCGAGGTACGTCTGCCCTCTTTCCCCAATCGAACCCTCTCTGTACTGGAATACGGGGCAGACCCTACGGGCAACAAACTCTCCACCAACGCTTTCCAACAAGCCATCGACGCCTGCAACGCTGCCGGTGGAGGCACGGTCATCATTCCCGCCGGAGTCTATACCACGGCGGGCATCACACTCAAATCCAACGTACGTCTCTACACGGAGCAAAACGCCTTCATCACCTTTTCCCCCGACTTCTCCCTTTACCCCGTCTATGCCACGTGGTTCGAAGGTGTTCCCACCATGCGCGCACAATCGCCCGTCTCCGCCTTCAACGCCGAGAATATAGCCATCACGGGACAGGGCACCTTTAATGGCAACGGCGACTACTGGCGACCGCTCAAACGCAGCAAAGTGAGCGACATCCAATGGAAAAAACAACTGCAAAAAGGAGGCGCATTATCCCCCGACGGCAAAACATGGTACCCCGACTCGACCTCCATCTATGCGGTCTCGCTCTGCCAAGACCAGAACGTCCCCGTGGTTACCCACGACTCGGTTTGGAAACACATACACTCTTTCCTCCGACCCGTAATGATACACCTCGTAGGATGCCGCAACATACTCCTCGAAGGCGTCTGTTTCGAGAACTCGCCCGCTTGGAATATACACCCTATGCTCTGCGAAAACCTCGTCTTGCGCGACCTGACAGTGCGCAACCCATGGTACAGCCAGAACGGAGACGGAGTAGACGTCGAATCCTGCCGCAACGTAATCATATCACGATGCTCCTTCGACGTCGGAGATGACGCCATCTGTATGAAATCCGGCAAAAACCAACCGGGACGCGAAAGAAATGTACCAACCGAAAATGTACTCGTGGACCAATGTACCGTCTACCACGGACACGGCGGATTCGTAGTAGGCTCCGAAATGTCAGGAGGCATACGCAATATACAGGTCAGCAACAATCTCTACATCGGCACGGATGTCGGCTTGAGATTCAAATCGACACGCGGAAGAGGCGGCATCGTCGAAAATATCTATATACGCAATATCAATATGGCGGATATACCCAACGAGGCACTGCTCTTCGACCTCTTCTATGGCGGCAAGGGTGCAGGAGAGGAAACGGAAGAGGAAATAGCCGCACGCATGAATACCGACATACCGCCCGTGAACGAAGAAACACCGCAGTTCAGAAACATATACATCGAAAACGTCATCGCCAAAGATGTCAAACGCGCAATGTATTTCAACGGCCTCCCCGAAATGAAAATACGAAATGTACACCTCAAACATATACGTATGACCGCAGAACAGGGCGCGTTAATCCGACAGACCGACGGACTGACTGCCGACAACGTGCAAATAACCGCACGCACAGGAGAAGCCTTCGTCCTCGCACCATCCGTCGAAAATGCAGAAATACACTAACATACCGCACAGCGCACGTTATGCATTATGCATCCTATGGTGCATGGTGTATGGCATATGGGGCTTCGCCCAACCGAAAACGGCTGCCTCTATGTGGCTCCGGGTAACACCCGCAGACTCCGCTATGGCGGGTTTCCAAACTATACAAGCCGAAGGACAGACCCGCTGTATAGTTCCCATCACCGAATGGACTGCCGACCCCGATATAGACACCTACCACCAACTCCACCACCACGGAGTCGCAATCGAGTCGGACATCATGGCCTACCGTATCTACTTCGACAGGAAACAGACCATCGACATATACGCCAAACGCACACCACGCCTCGAACTCGCCACCTCCTACTGGTACCCGTCCGACGAACAACTGGAGCAACACTACGGAGACGACATCCTCCGAGTGAGCGGCACGGTCGGACTCGGAAGCGTCAAACCGTGGCGCAACGGCAAAATGACACATATCGAACCCGTACAGAGCCGCACACAGCGTATCGTGGAGGTAACAAAAAACAAAGCGGTAATGGAAATCAGCGTAACAGGCTGGCAGACAGAGAACAAAAACGTCGATATGACAGTGCGCTATACCATCTTCGCCCATCATCGGGATATGCTCTGTGAAGTCTTCCTCTCCGCTCCGTTGGACAGCCTATGCACCGGCGTACAGGCAATACCCGCCAAACAAACGGCAACTACACCGAAGTCGTTTTACAAAGACCTTTCTTCTCAGGGCGTACTCCTCGGCTCGTGGGGAACAGACTACCCCGTGAATGATACCGTCAAATATGCAAAAGAGACGGTCGGATTAGGCGTCTTCGTACCTGCGAAATATGCAGCACGACCGGTGGAAGACATGCGCAACAACCTCGTTCTCTTCGCACCCGCAACATACCTGCGCTTCTATCTCACCACCGTTGCCGCTACCAAAGAGGACAATCCGCCCGCTACCACCGAAGAAACGTTTTACCGTTATCTCGACACTTGGAGAAACGGCTTGGACAGGTGAAAATTGCATTTAAGTTCAAACAGTGTTGTGTATTCTGCGAAAAAGCAGTATCTTTGCGGGGTGAATACAAACCTTTTAATACAAAGATACTATGTACACCGAATTTCAGAAACACCTGCAGCAGACACTCCGGGAAATCCGCGATGCGGGACTTTACAAAAACGAACGTGTTATCGTTACACCTCAATCCTCCGGCATCCAAGTGGACAACGGAGGTAAAAAAGAGAGTGTAATCAATTTCTGTGCAAACAATTACCTCGGTCTGGCTGATAGCAAAGAACTCATAGAGGCGGCTAAAGAACGGATGGACAGCCGTGGATACGGAATGGCTTCAGTGCGCTTCATCTGTGGAACGCAGGACACGCATAAACAACTGGAAAAAGCCGTCTCGGATTTCTTCGGCACCGAAGACACAATACTCTATGCCGCATGTTTCGACGCCAACGGAGGACTCTTCGAACCGCTGCTTACCGACGAAGATGCCATCATATCCGATGCACTCAACCACGCATCCATTATCGACGGTGTACGCCTCTGCAAAGCAGTACGCTACCGCTATGCCAACGGAGACATGCAAGACCTCGAGGAACAACTGAAAAAAGCACAGGCGCAACGCTTCCGCATCATTGCCACCGACGGCGTTTTCTCTATGGACGGCAATGTCTGCCCCCTCGATAAAATCTACCAACTCGCACAGAAATACAACGCCCTCGTCATGGTGGACGAGAGCCACTCCGCAGGAGTCGTCGGCAAAACAGGACACGGCGTTACGGAACTGTTCGCCCTGAGAGGAAAGATAGAGATACTCACAGGGACACTCGGAAAAGCCTTCGGCGGATCGGTTGGCGGCTTCACTACAGGGAAAAAAGAAATTATCGACCTCCTCAGGCAACGAAGCCGCCCGTATCTGTTCTCCAACTCTATACCGCCGATGATTGCAGCAGCAGGAATAAAAACATTTGAAATACTCACTCGGAACAACAACCTGCAAGACCGCCTGCATGACAACACGGAATACTTCGTGGGAAAAATGAAAGAGGCGGGCTTCGACATCAAACCCACACAGTCGGCAATTTGTGCCGTGATGCTGTATGACGCACGGCTCAGTCAGGACTTCGCTGCCGCTTTGCAGGAAGAGGGTATCTACGTTACAGGATTCTACTACCCCGTAGTACCCAAAGGACAGGCGCGTATCCGCGTACAGCTCTCCGCTGCACATACACGCGAACAACTGGACAAAGGCATAAACGCTTTTGTCAAAGTGGGCAGACGGTTGGGAGTACTGAAATAACGTGTAACCGGCAACGAACAGCAATAAACCTGAGCAAAGCGAACTGAAAAGATGAAAGCATTACGGAAAACACGTCCCGGATACGGGATCTGGATGGAAGAAGTACCGATACCCGAAGTGGGGGTGAACGATGTACTTATCAAAGTAAAGAAAGCCGCAATCTGCGGTACCGACCTCCATATGTATAAGTGGGACGACTGGTCGCAGAAACATTGTATACCGCCTTACACAATGGGACACGAGTTTGTAGGTGAGGTGGTGGAGATAGGACCCGGCGTGCGAAATACCAAAATCGGCGAGCGGGTAACGGCGGAGGGACATATCGTCTGCGGACATTGCCGCAACTGCCGGCGGGGTATGGGACACGTATGCGAAAACAGCCTGTCGGTCGGCATATTCGGTAAAGACGGCGCTTTTGCTGAATACGTTACAATACCAGAATCGAACATTGTACATCTCAACCCCGCTATTCCCGACGACTTTGCTGCTATTATGGACCCATTTGGCAACGCAACGCATACCGCACTGGCTTTCCCCTTGTTGGGCGAAGATGTGCTGATTACGGGAGCAGGACTGATAGGTACGATGGCGGCGGGTATATGCCGCTATGCGGGGGCGAAACACGTGGTGGTAACCGACATCAACCCGCTAAGGCTGGAGATCGCAAAAAAGATGGGCGCCACACTTACGGTGGACGGCTCCAAAGGCGAAACAGTAGAAGAGGCTATGCAACAACTCGGTATCCGTGGTTTCGATGTAGGACTTGAAATGTCCGGCGCACCAGCTGCCTTCAACGATATGATACAGCACATGTATAAAGGCTCCAACATTGCACAACTCGGTATCCTGCCATCCAATACACAAGTCAACTGGTCGGACGTTATATTCAATGCACTGACTATCAAAGGCATTACAGGACGCCGTATGTGGGAAACTTGGTACCAGATGGAACAGATGCTGCTCGGTGGACTCGACCTCTCCCCTGTCATTACCCATCATTTCAAATTCGACGACTTTCAAAAAGGCTTCGACATAATGACCTCCGGTCAATGCGGCAAAGTCCTCCTTGAGTGGTAATAAAGAATAAAAAGAGCCTATAATCTCTTTCAAAACAGGGATTATGGGTTCATTTGTATATCAAAGATTATGACAAGGTTTTTTACGTGTATAGCGTTGTTGCTGTGCGTGTTATCGCTGCCGGCGCAACAGAACAACGGATTGGTTGAGTACAAGTTGGACAATGGTCTGACAGTTATGCTGTGGGAAGATCACGACCAATCCGATGTACAAGGGTGGACGGTTGTGCGGGCAGGGTCAATAGACGAACCTGAAACAGCAACGGGTTTGGCGCATTACTTGGAGCATATGCTTTTTAAGGGTACAGATCGCATTGGTACACTCGACTGGAAGAAAGAACGCCCTTTGTACGAACACGTGATTGCACTCTACGATACGTTGGCAATGACCGATGATGCTAAAGCCCGTGAGGCGATACAAACTCGTATCAACCAAGTGTCATGCGAAGAAGCACTCTATTCGGCTACTGATGAGTTCCCCAATCTGATACAGAGTATCGGTGGCGAGGGACTGAACGCCTTTACCACTTATGATGAGACGTGTTTTATGAACTCATTCCCCGGCTACCAGTTGGAACGTTGGCTCACACTCTATTCCGACCGGCTGATAAATCCTGTATTCCGCTCTTTTCAAGCCGAATTGGAGAACGTGTTTGAGGAATACAATATGTATCTTGACGACAACTCAACCCACGTGCAGAACTTTGTCAATGGTCATTTGTATGAAGGACACGCCTATGCACGCGACATCATCGGTTATCCGGAGGATTTGAAGAACCCCAAACTGCGCCAACTGATTGACTTCTATAATACATGGTACGTGCCGAATAATATGGCACTTATCCTTGTGGGGGATTTTGATGTGGAGACGGCAAAACCGCTTATTGAAAAGACATTCGGCCGTTTACAGGCAAAGCCGTTACCCGCACGCTGTATTTATTCAAATACTGATTTTTCAAAAGACGAACGGTTCTCTGCCAAGTTGGGCTATATGCCTATGCTGGAAATAGGTTATAAAGGTGTTCCCGCAGGCGATAAAGACGAACTGCTGCTCGATTTTGTGGCTGCATTGCTTTCTAACTCTATGCAGGTCGGTCTGTTGGATAAATTAGTATTGGATAGCAAGGTTATGTATGCATGGGCAAGCAACGATGCGCGTCGCGATCAAGGGCGTATCGGGCTTGTGGCAGTACCGTATTTGGATGCAGAAACGCAACAATACCATTCGTTGCCAGAAGTCGAGGACTATATAATGGCAGAGATTAAAAAACTGATTGCCGGTAATATAGATACCACTCTTGTTGAAGCGGTGCGCGAAAATTTTTATCAGCAGTTTGACCGCACGATGGAGTACCCGCAGATGAAAGTGCGTTTGTTGGAACATAGTTTCGTTTATCAGCAGCCTGTTGAACAACTTCTGCAACAGAAAAAGCAGGTTGCTGCCATCACGCTCTCTGATATCAGGCGTGTGGCAAAACAGTACTTGTCTGCTCCACGCAAAACCTTTGAGATAGAAGAGGGCAATCCGAAGAAAAACAAACTGCCAAAACCTGAAATTTTGCCACTCGCACCCCCAAAAGGCGAGTCGGACTACTGTGTTCATTTTGATACTATTCCGGCAGGACATTTGGTGCCGAAATTTATCAATTTCAATGACATTGACCAGGATAACTTCTACGAAGGTGTACATGTCTATTGTACACCCAATACTCAGAATCATATATTCTCTTTGCGCTTGAAATATGGGGTGGGGACTTATGAAATCCCGCTTTTGGAGTATGTTACGGCACTGATGAATATATCGGGCGTAAAGGGCAATCCGGGAATGACTTCGGCAGAGTTTCGCGCCCGCTTGGCGCAACTTGGCGCTAAATGTACTTATTCGGTTACGGATGACTATTTTATAGTGGATATAGAAGGTAATGAAGACAACCTGCAAGAGATTGTCTCGTTGGTCAACCTTCATCTGTTGTTTCCTAATTTCAATTCGGAGAACGATTTGTTGCTCAACAATATAAAAGGGCAAGAGTACTCTATGCGCCAAATGGAGCAGAAAAATACTGATATGGTAGCCGATGCGGCAATGGAATATATGCGTTATGGAGAAAACTCGGCGTATATACGCCGCCCGGCTCTGCAAGATGTGCTCGAATTGACCGCTTCGCAGTTAGAGAGTGAACTGCATCGTGCTTTGGACTACGAATTGGAAATCCACTATGCAGGAGCATTGCCAGCTATGAATGTAAAATCCATTCTTTATGGTCGTCTGCCAATGGCAGAATATGCACGTCCGAGTACATCGCCGGTGGAGCGTCCGATAATGCCTGTTGATAAAGATGTAATCTATTTTCTGCCCGATGCTTCTATGCAGCAGGCAAAGATTTATTTCTTGATAGACGGAGAGCCGTATTCTATCAATGAGGCGGTTCATTATATGGCATTTAATGAGTATTTCGGTGGCGGGTTCTCGGGATTGGTAATGAACGAAATACGTGAAAAACGCTCGATGGCCTATACAGCGTATGGATATTTTGAGCGACCGGAGGTGCAAGGGCGCACTACTCGTTTTGTCGGCTATGTCGGTACGCAGTCCGACAAGGTGGCGGATGCTATTGATGTGTATATGAGTCTTCTGGATTCAATGCCGGAATATCCCGCTACCATAGAGAATATCCGCACAATGTTGCGCCAATCGGTGCTGTCGCATAAGCCTACGTTCCGCAAGAAAAGTGAACGTTTGACGAGCCTGATGCGCTTGGGGTACGCTATTGATCCCGCCACTTTGGAGGTTCGTCAGATACAGCGGCTTAAATTTGATGATATAGACACTTTCTGGCGTACGCATATCCAAGGCAAGCCGGTGGCTATCTTGATTGTGGGCGACCCGAAACTGATTGACCAAAAGCAGATTAAGGCACATCACGGCAAAATTACCAAACTCAGCAAAAACAAACTGTTCAGTTATTGATTAGTCCTATGCACAAAGCAGGTTTTGTAAACATAGTGGGCAACCCCAACGTGGGCAAATCGACGCTTATGAATGCTCTTGTAGGCGAGCGTCTGTCTATCATCACCTCCAAGGCGCAGACCACCCGCCATCGTATTATGGGTATTGTTAATGGCGATGATTTCCAAATGGTTTATTCCGATACTCCCGGTGTACTCCATCCCAATTATAAGTTGCAGGAGCAGATGCTCGAATTCTCCCGCTCGGCATTGGTGGACGCCGATGTGCTGCTTTATGTAACCGATGTGCAGGACAATGTGGATAAAAATGCCGATTTCCTCGAAAAGGTAAAGAAAATGGCTGCACAGCCGGGCAAATGCCGGGTATTCCTCGTTATCAACAAGATAGACCTCACTACGCAGGATACGCTTGAACGTCTGGTTGAGTTCTGGCATACACAACTGCCCGAAGCCACCATTTTCCCAATCTCTGCCAGAGAGCGTTTCGGCGTGGCGCAACTCTTTGATGCCATTCGCAATGCATTGCCGGAGTGTCCGCCGTTCTTCCCAAAAGACCAACTCACAGACAAGCCCGCCCGCTTCTTTGTGGACGAGATAATTCGTGAGAAAATTCTCCTTTCCTACGACAAAGAAATCCCCTACTCGGTAGAGGTGGAGGTGGAATCGTTCAAAGACGAATCACCTTCACCGCAACACCCCCAAGGACTGATACGCATCAGTGCGGTTATTTATGTGGAGCGTGACAGTCAAAAGGGTATTATCATCGGTAAGGCAGGCACTGCTCTCAAGCGTGTCGGCACGCTTGCCCGTACAGAGATAGAGGAATTCTTTCAAAAACCGGTATTTTTGCAACTCTTTGTCAAAGTGGACAAGGATTGGCGCAGCAACCAAGCCCGTCTCAAACATTACGGCTACGATCTCAACTAAAATGTATTGTATAGAATCCGTTGGCGGTATCAGATTAGTGCATATCTGATACCGCCAACGGGTTTTTATATATATGGGTTCTCTCTATAATTCTTCTCTCTCTATAATTCTTCTCTCTCTATAATTTAATTCTTCTCTCTCTATATGTATTCCTCTATGGTTGGTTATACTCGTTGCCGCCACCGAGGGAGTGGTAGAGGGAGACGAGGGACTGGAGGAGAGACATACGGTTGCTGATGCGGGTGAACTCTGCGGTGAGGAGACTGTTTTGGGCGGTCAAGACCTCCAAGTAGGTGGTGCTGCCGTACTGCATCTTGAGCGAAGTGGCACGTTGGGCACGGCTGAGCGCCTCCACCTGCTTGTCGTAGAGTTCGCATTTGGCATATGCCGTTTGGTAGGCGTGGAGAGCGTCATTTACCTCGTTGCCCGCCGAGAGAACCGTTTGTGTGAACGTGAGCAGGGCTTCCTGTTGCTGCGACTTTGCCATCTTGACTTGCGCAATGTTGCGCCCGGAGTTGAATAGAGGGACGACAAGGCTTGCTGCAAGACTGGATACCATAGTCATCGGGTCGATGATGGTGTTGTAACTATGGTTCGTCCAGCCGAACATACCGCTCAGGTTGAGCGATGGCAGGCAGTTGCTGCGCGAGAGATTGGCGGCATAGAAAGCGCGTGCCATATTCTGTTGTGCAGCGCGTACATCGGGGCGGTTGTAGAGCAGTTGTGCGGGTACACCGACCTCAATATTCTGCGGCAAGACCTGTGCATCAAGCGTGCTGCGAGGGATAGGGCGGTAGGTGGTGCCGAGCATGAGACAGAGCGCATTCTCGGTTTGGCGTATCTGCTGACGGAAATCGAGCACCATAGTCTGTATGGAATAGTAGGTGGCTTCCATCTGGGTAACCGCCGCTTCGTCGGACATACCCGCCTCTTTCATACGGCGTATGGTGTTGATGGTCTTTGCCCATGTCTGTTCGTTCTCCTCGGCGGTCTGCAACTGTGCATCGAGCATGAGGAGCGTATAGTAGGCATTCGCCACACCGGCGATGAGTCCGCATCGTACGGCTTGCTCATAGTCGAGTGCCTGCTGCTTGGCGGCTTTGGCACCACGGAGGGAGTTGAGCGTGCGTCCGAAGATGTCTATCTCCCAAGAAGCCGAGGCGACAAGGTCGTAGGTGCCCTGCCGGATGCTGTACTGCGGCGAGAAACCGCCTTGCGGGGCAAGGCTGACAGACGGCAGATAGGCAAGTTGCGCCCCGCGGAGAGATGCTTCGGCTTGCAGGACATGCTCGTGAGCGATGCGCAGGTCGAGGTTGCTGTCGAGGGCTTGACGGATAAGGTCTTGGAGGAGCGGGTCGGTGAAGAGTGCGTCCCACGAGAGGTTGCCGAGGTTCTGTGCGGTATCGGACAGAGACAAGTCGCCATAGAGGGTGGAGTCGATGCCCTGTACGGGGTGGTACTTGCCGTAGATACCGCAGGAGGACAAAGAGACGAAGAACAAAGGACAAAGAACAAAAAATAAAATGTTCCGTTTATGTATTTGGTTCATTTCTAAAATCTTAATAATTGATACTTTTTGAAGTGTGCGCAAGGGTAGTCTATCCTATAACCATCCTATAACTATCCTATGCTGTTTTTCGCAGAGATAAAATACACCTGTTGCACACCTCAAATCTTAACAAAACGCACTTTTTCGTTATTCCGTGCGGCGGTTCTTGCGGCGTTTCTCGTCGAGGTGTTGGAAGACCACAAAGAGCGATGGCACGAGGAAAAGCAGTGCCAATGTGCCAACGATACTACCGCCGACGACCCCCGTACCGAGACTGCGGTTACCATTGGCGCCGACGCCCATAGCCGCTACCATCGGGAGCATACCGAAGATAAGCGTGAGGACGGTCATCATAATAGGTCGCAGACGCGCGCCGGCAGCGTCGATAGCGGCATCTTGCAGGCTCTTGCCCGCCTTGCGGCGCTCGGAAGCGTACTCGGTGATAAGGATAGCCGTTTTGCTCAACAGACCGATCAACATGATGACACCCGTCTGGAGGTAGATATTGTTCTCGAGGCCGCAGATCTTAGTCAGCAGGAACGAACCCATGAGACCTACCGGCACGGCGATGATGATAGCCAGCGGGAGGCGGAAGGACTCGTACAATGCCGATAGAATGAGGTAGATAAAGACAATACAGATGAAGAAAATAACCGCTGTGGTGCTGTTGCTCGACTGGCTCTCCTCGCGGGTGATACCGCCGTAATCGACGGCATATTGCGACGGAAGCATCTGCGCTGCCACCTCCTGCACCGCCTTGATAGCATCGCCCGACGAATAGCCGTCGGCAGGCATTGCGCTGACAGAGATGGAGTTGTAGAGGTTGAAGCGCGTCAGTTTGTCGGCACCATAGACACGGCGCAGAGAGACAAACTGCGACAGGGGAGCCATCTCGCCACTATGGAGACGGACAAAGGTGTTGTCGAGACTGCGCTCGTCCATACGCTGCTTGGGGTCGCCCATAATCTGCACTTTATAGACCTTGCCGAAACGGTTGAAATCGCTGACGTACTGACCGCCGTAGTAACCCGACAGGCAGGCGAGTACCTCGTTGGCGGTGATACCCGATCGCTGGCATTTGGCGGCATCGACACTCACCTCCCACTGCGGGAAATTGAGGTTGAAGGACGTGAACGCCACGCTGATTTCCTTGCGTTGGTTCAGCGCACTAATGAACTGCTGTGCATAGTTGTAGAACTGGTGCATATCGCCGCCCACCTTGTCTTCGAGGTTGATATCCAGAGCGTTGCCGGTACCGTAACCCGAAATCTGCGCGGGTGCCATAGCGAAGACGGTAGCATCCTTGATGTCGGCGGTGAGTGCATAGACTTTGCCGATGACAGCACCGACCGCCTGGTCTTTGCGAGTACGTTCAGCCCACGGTTTGAGTTTGAGAATGATATTACCTGCGGCACTTGACTCACCGGAGATCAGTCCGTATCCCGCTGTGCTGTTCAGTTCCGCCACCTCGGGGATAGTCATGAGACGGTTTTCAATTTCGCGCATAATGTCGTCGGTTGTGGCAAGCGAACTGCCGGGAGGGGTGTCAATGTTGATCATCACGGTGCCGAGGTCCTCGTCGGGGACGAGACCGGTCTTGGTGGTGTTCATCAGTACGACCATTAGGGCAACGCCCAAAGCGGCGGTGAGGAAGGACATCCACGGGTGTTTGACGAAATGTGCGGCACCACGCTGATACCATGCGGTGAGGCGGTCAAAGCCGCGGTTCCACTTGTCGGAGAAGCGGAAACGCCAACGCTTGTAGCCGCGGAGGTTGTCGATGTTGGTCTCCTTGGGGCGGAGCAACAGGGCGCAGAGGGCGGGGCAGGTGGTGAGCGCATTGAGGGCGGATATACCTACCGCCACCGCCATAGTCAGACCGAACTGGCGATAGAAGACACCACTGGTGCCACCGATAAAACTGATAGGGATGAATACCGCCATAAAGACGAGCGACGAAGTGATGATAGCCACTGCCACATCTTTGGTACCGTACACCGTGGCTTGGAAGGGGTTTTTGTATCCCGCATCGAAACGGCTGTGCACCGCCTCGACGACCACGATGGAGTCGTCCACCACCGTACCGATGACCAGGACGAGGGCAAAAAGCGTGATAAGGTTGATAGAGAAACCCGCCACGACCATAAAAGCAAACGTACCGATAAGCGAGACGATGATGCTGACAAAGGGAATGAGCGTCGAGCACCAGTCCTGCAAGAAAAGCAGCACGATGAGGATCACCAGCAGGATTGCCTCGATAAGGGTCTTGACCACGTTGTGGATAGAGGCGTAGAGGAAATCGTTAGTGGACATCATTTGTGTGATTTTCACACCCTTTGGGGCATGTGCCTGTACATTCGCCAGCAGGGCATCTATTTGATTATTCACATCGGTAGCGTTGGAACCGGCTGTCTGGAAGACCATACACTGCACGCCGTGATGCCCGTTCTGACGACCGTCGAAGCCGTAACTCTCCTCGCCCAACTCGATGTCGGCGATGTCACGCAGGTGCAGCACTTCGCCGTCGGCAGTGGAGCGGATGACTATCTGACCGAATTCCTCGGGGGTTTGCAGACGACCTTTGTATTTCATAGTGTATTGGTACGCCTCGGGGGAGTTTTCGCCGATAGCCCCCGTAGCCGACTCGATATTCTGCTCGGCGAGAGCAGCGGTTACGTCACTCGGTACCAAACCGTATTGCGCCATCACGTCGGGGCGCATCCATATACGCATCGAGTAGTTGCCGCCCAAGACCACCATCTGCCCGACACCCTGAATACGCAGCAGTTCGGGCTTGATATTGATGTTGATGTAGTTGCTGAGGAAAGTCTGGTCGTAGGTGTCGTCGGGCGAGGAGACTGTGAAGATCTGCAGCATACTCGTCTGACGCTTAAACGCCTGCACACCTACCACCTTGACCTCGGAGGGCAACTGCGCCGTAGCCGACGAAATTTTGTTCTGTACATTCACCGCCGCCATATCGGGGTCGGTGCCCTGCTTGAAATAGACATATATCTCCGCCGAACCGGTGTTGGTTGCCGTGGAGGTCATATAGGTCATGTTCTCGACGCCGTTGATAGCCTCTTCGAGGGGGGCGATGACGGATTTCTGTACCGACTCGGCACTGGCACCATAGTACTGGGTCATCACCATGACGGTAGGTGGTGCGATGTCGGGGTATTGTTCGATAGGGAGCGTTTTGAGACCGATAAGTCCGAGCAAGGCTATCACGATGGATATGACTGCCGACAGCACCGGTCGCTCCACAAAAGTTTTTACGTTCATATTCTGTTTCTACTATTTTACGGTATTCTATTTGACCTATTCGGCTTATCAGCCCCATTCGTCCTATTCGTCTTATTCGTCCAATTAGGCTAATCTGTCCGATAGGGTTCTGTCAATTCTTAATTCATCATTCTTAATTCTTCATTTTTCATTCTTCTACCCCGCCGACCTCACGCCGACAACTACGGTATTTTTACGGTAGATACACGGTAGATATACGGTAGATACACGGTAGATAATCGGTTCATTGTGCTGACCACGTAGTACCCTGACAATACCCTGACCGTAGGCACATCGTATTCACATCATACCCATACCAATTCCTGTCGTTACTCTGCAAGCCCCTCCTTTGGAGGGGTTTGGGAGGTTTATAGCCCCCTCTCTGAGGGGGGGGGAGTCAGTTTCACTCCTTCTTTGAGCAACGCCACCCCTTCAATCACAATCGTGTCCCCTGCCTGCAAACCGCTCTTCACGATATACTCCTTGCCGCCGTTCAACCGGCTGACAACCACCTGTGTAGCAGCGGTCTTGCCGTCCTTCACACGATAGACAAACACTTTGTCTTGCACCTCGTAGGTGGCGGTACGCGGAATGAGGAGCGCACCCTGCTGCGGCTTGGCAAGGACGATATTTCCTGCACCGCCCGAGGTGAGCAGACCGTTTTTGTTGCCAAACGTAGCCCGTACGCTGACGGTGCCTGTGGACTGGTCGATGACGCCCGACACGGTCTCAATTTTACCCTGCTCGGTGTACTTACTGCCGTCGTTCAGCACCAACTCCACGGCGGGCATATTCTTCAGAGCAGCGTCCTTGCTGCCGTATTGGCGTGCGAGGGCAAGCCATTGGTTCTCGGTCATAGAGAAATAGACGTACATCACCGAGTTGTCGCTCACGGTGGTCAGCGGGGTAGGCATCTGCGGCGATACCAACGCACCCACACGGAAAGGCAGGGTACCCACTACGCCGTCGCTCGGACTCTTGACCTCGGTATAGTTGAGGTTGTTCTGCGCGATGACCAATGCGGCATTCGCCTGTGCCAGACCCGCTTTGGCACTCAGATAACTGTTCTTCGCCGTCTGCAGGTCAAAGTCCGAGATGACGCTGTCGGCATAGAGTTGTTGTTTGGATTGGTACACTAATTCGGCGGTAGCGACACTCGACTTGGCTACTTCCACGTTGGCTTCGGCAGTCTCCAACGATGCACGGTAGGGCACTTGGTCGATGACAAACAGCACCTGCCCTTTGCGTACGCGCTCGCCTTCTACTACACAGAGTTTGGTCAGCGTACCCGCCACTTGCGGCATAATGGCGATGTCCTGTCGTCCGCGGATAGAGGCAGGATAACTCTCCTCCACCACGCAGTCTTGCGCCTGCACCACTATGGTCTTGTTGTGCGCCACCTGTTCTTCTTGTCCTTGTCCGCC
>DGIN01000032.1 GCA_002387325.1 Bacteroidales bacterium UBA4621
ACGCTCAATGTGGCTGAAGGCACGCAGTTGCAGTTCAGTTATATGGGTTTTTCCACACAGACTCTTCCCGCCCAACAAGGTATGACAGTCCGTATGCAGGAGGACACTTATCAGATTCAAGAGGTGGTGGCTATCGGCTATGGTTCGCAGAAGAAAAAAGAGGTAACGGGTTCGGTGGCTTCGGTGAAAGCCGAGGACTTCAATGCGGGTGTGAAGTCCAACCCTGTGGGCTTGCTGCAAGGCAAGGTGGCGGGATTGACTATCTCGCGTCAGGGTTCCGACCCTACCAGCACCGGTTATAACATTCAAATTCGTGGTTTCTCTACTTTAGGCAAAGGTACAGGTTCCAGCCCGCTCTATGTGGTAGACGGTATTCCTACCGACAATATTGACAATATCGCCCCCGAAGATATTGCTTCTATGGACGTGCTGAAAGACGGTTCGGCAGCGGCTATCTACGGTACGCGCGGTACCAACGGCGTTATACTCATCACTACCAAACGCGGTATCCAAGACGGAGGAGATGATGTTAAAACGAGTGTAGAGTATAGTGGTTATATGTCGGTTTCTGCACCGCGTTTGAATACAGGCTTCGCCACTCCTGCACAGTACCGCGATTTGGAGAATCTTTCCGGTGGCAAAGTGAAACCGGTTATCTATGATGATGTAACTAATACAGATTGGATGGCATTGGCTACAAAACCCGTAGCCCTTACTACCAATCACAATGTGGCTATATCCGGAGCATCCCGCAATCTGAGTTATCGCGCCTCAATCAACTATAAATATGCAGAAGGATTGGCCAAGAACACAGATCGTAATGAAGTATCTGCCAGATTTGCCGCTGACCAAAAAGCGCTGAAAGGTTGGCTCAAATTGGCGTATGATATGTCCTTTATGCACTACAAAAATAATTATGACTGTGGTGATTTCAAACAGGCAGCCACGCTTAATCCGACCTATCCCGTAATGGATTCCACTTCCATATCCGGCTATTTTTATCCCACCGGTTCGGGACAGTCTAATCCTATTATGGCTACTGATTTGAAAGAGTCTAACAAAACAGCCAATGAGTTCCGAGGTTCGGTAAAGGCTACCGTGGATATTAAGGCTGTTCCCGGCTTAAAACTGAATGCTTTTGCGGCATTAGAGGCCAACCATTATGCTTCTTATTCCTACAATTCTCAAAAGTATGATGCCGACAGGGAAGTGGCGGGAAAGGCTACACAAAACAGAGACCTCAACCTGAAACAGTTATATGAGGCGACCATAGACTACGCCGGCAGTTGGAGCGGACACACTCTCACTACAGTGGCAGGATGGAGTTACCAAAAGTTCTTCTATGACGGAAATTATATGGAGAACAAAGGCTTCCCGACCGATGACTATAAATACTATAGTATGGGCGATGGATTGACTGACCGGTCCAAGATGAATATATCTTCTTATCGCAACTCCAATGTGTTGGCAGCCGGTTTCCTGCGTGTCAACTATAATTACGATGAGAAATATCTCCTTTCGGCATCAGTCCGTGCGGAGGGTTCGAGCCGCTTCGGCGAGAACCATAAATGGGGCTGGTTTCCCGCTGTGAGTGCCGGTTGGCGTTTGTCGGGTGAGGACTGGATGTTGGACCAAGAGTGGTGCAACGACTTGAAAATCCGTGCGGGTTTTGGTATTACGGGTAATAACTTAGGTGAAGATTTGCGCTCTAAGCAATTACTTACGGAAGGCGGTGCTTTCTGGTTTAATGGAGAGTGGGTAAAGACCTATGGCATCAATCAGAATTCAAACCCTGATTTGCGTTGGGAAAAAAAGTATGAGTACAATGTAGGTATTGATTTTGCTTTCTTGAAAAACCGTTTGAGCGGAACAATTGATCTCTATTATCGTGACACCAAAGACTTGCTTTGGGAATATGATGTTCCGACACCACCGTTCCCATACAACAAACTGCTTGCCAACTGCGGCGAGATTTCTTCCAAAGGTATTGAGGTATCGTTGACCGGTGTGCCTGTTAAAACGCGCGATTGGATGTGGACATCCACTTGGACTATGGCTTTCAACAAAAACCGCTTGGACAAACTGACGGGCGAGGTTACACTCAACGGGGGAAAGTATGATCTTACCTACTCGGAAATGTTGTGTGGAGGAGTCGGTGAAAACGGCATACAGGGTGTTAATACACAGAAGATTGTCGAGGGTGAAGCCGTTGGTACTTTCTATGGTTACCACGTCATCGGTCTAAACGGGAAAGGCGGATTGGTTTACGAGAAAGATGAAAACGGCAGAAACAAATTGCAAAAGATTGGAAGTGCACAACCTATTATGACCTACGGTTGGAACAACACCATACGTTGGAAAGATTTGGATATAACCCTGTTCTTCCGCGGGAACATCGGCAATAAGATTCTGAATGTAAAACGTTGGGCATACGGACCACAGAAATCACAAGGATTAAATTGCTTTATGTACGATGTGGAAAAGTTGGCAGAAGGTACAGGGGCTTATCGCCAAGGTTTGTTCTCCGACTATTATCTGGAAGACGGCTCTTTCATAAAGTTGGATAATATCACAGTGGGATATACTTTCCGCTTCCCGGGAAATGAATATATTTCTTCCATTCGCCTACATGCTACCGCCGAGAATGTATTTACCATTACCCAATATTCAGGAACAGACCCTGATGTCAATACTTCTGATGTATGGAGTCCCGGTATTGACCCTGCCGGCTTCTATCCTTCTGTCTGCAATGTGATAGTGGGACTTAATATGACGCTATAATATAGGTTGAAAACAAGTATATTGACCATAAAATAATGTAAAATTATGAAAAAAGTACTATTATATACTATTGCTGTACTATCTTGTATCTGCACCTCTTGTAAGGGTATGCTGGACGAAGAGATATATGGTAAACCAACCACAGATGAGATGCTCGCCAACTCTGATAATGTGGCGAAGGTTGTCGGACAAGCCTATGCCGAGATAACATGGCTTCACGACCATTGGGGGTATTGGGGAATAACAACGCTCTCAGCGGATGAGTGTGTAAACCCTGTCCGAAATCCGGGCAATGACTGGGCAGATGATGGCTATTGGAAAGGTTTTAACGACCATTCTTGGACGGCTAACGATGCGTCTTTTGAATTTGTCTGGCAATACTCAAATGCGGGAGCCGTGTTGTGTAACAAGATATTAAGCCAACTCGAAACTATCAAACCGAGTTTGCAGGCAGCCGGACTCTATGACCTTTATACTGCCGAACTGAAAACTTTGCGATGCTATTATTATTACACCCTCTTTGATGCTTTCGGACGTATTCCTTATTTGGATGATTATTCTTCTGCTGCCGTACCACAGAGCGAGACATACGAAGTATGGAACAAATTGGTAACCACACTGGAAGAGAATGCTCCCAATTTACCGGTTATTACGGAAGAGAATCGCGCTGAGTATTACGGACGTTGTTCGCAAGGAATGGCATATACTCTGTTGGCACGTTTATACTTGAATGCATCTTCTTTCGGCGTAACACCTGCCAACTGCGGTATTGAGAGTATCAAGAGCGAAAATGATTTCTATACCAAGTGTGTAGAGGCTTGCCAAAAAGTGGTGGATTCCAAGTCGTATAAGATAGAAGATGATTTCTTTACCAATTTCAAAATTCACAATGAGAACAGTCTTGAGAACATCTTTGTAATAACCGAAAACGGAGATGCTGCCTTTAACTATCGTGATGTAGCCGGCAAGATGGCAAACAAACTGCGTATCACAATGCTGACGCTCAATTACTGCCATCAGACCTGTTGGAAAACGATTGACAAACCTTGGAATGGTTTCTGTGCAAGAGAAGATTTTCTATCGACATACGAAGCGGGTGTTGACCACCGCGGACCATGTCCCGCAATGGCAGGTACGCACGGTTGCGATGGTTGGGGCTGGTTTTTAGGTCCGGTTTATCTTGATGAACAATCTGATTCTATTTTAGAGATGACAGACAAGCAGAAAGGACTGAAGGCTATTATAGTACCGCAAGTAACGTCCATTACCGATGCCACACACAATGATGGTGCGAGATTCCTGAAGTACGAGGTGGATAAACAAGGTGCGAACAAATACTGCGAGAACGATTTCGTTCTTTTACGCTATGCAGATGTACTCTATATGCAATACGAAGCGGCTTTGCGTGCAGGGGACAACACTATGTGTGCGAAAATTCTCGCAGATCCGGAGTTTCGGAAGATACGTGAGCGTGTAGGTTGTCAGCCATATACAAGCCTTGATTTGGATGAACTGCTTACTGAACGCGGACGAGAGTTTGCATGGGAGTTAGTACGACGCAGAGACCTAATACGATTCAACCGATTCTCACAAGGTGAATGGAGTTTCAAGAAGAAAGATAAGGACAACCACCGAGACTGGTTTCCTATACCACGCAAGATGATTGAGACTTCCGGCGGATTGTGGACACAGAACGAGGGATATACTACCGACAAATAAAACAATTTCTCTAAATAAAGAGAATAAATATAACTAATTAACAAACAAAAATCAACAAAACAATGAAAACAAACAAGTTTTTTATGGCTGCTACTCTTGTAGCAACATTAGCAATGATCGGTTGTAATAAAGAAAAGAATCCACCGATAATTGAACCCAATCCCGGCACAGAAGAGATTGAATGTCCTGATGTGGCGGCTCCTGCAGCAGGAAAAACCACGATGGTTATCTATGCACCGGAAAACACAACTGCTAACGGTATTTATGCTGTCGGCACTGTCAACGAGTGGAAAGAAACAGATACTGAGACCTGTAAGTTTACCAAAGTGGAAGGTGACGAGACTGGACGTTGGTATCAACTCACGATGGATTATGCAGCAGATATGGGCGTGAAAGTATGTGCTGTTCCTTCTAAACCGGAACTTGCCGGCTGGTCATATCAATGGGGCAAGAACATTGATCCGAATGATCCGGATACTACCATAAAGGCGGATAACGTTATCCTTCTAAAAGGAGACCTTGAGTTTGTTTATGAAAACCAAGGGCAGCCTAAGGCAACCAAGTTGGCAGACGGCGGAGTTGTGTATATCCAAGTAAAAGCATGGGCAGCAGATCCTAATATCAAAGAGCAACCTGCAACAGCAATCGCTTTCAAACACCCGTGGAATGGTGGTGAGTGGGGATATCGCGATGCAGTTTCCAAAGGCAATAACGTTTTCGAATTGGCAGCCCGCTATGGTAATAACGGATTCAATGTCAAAGATGAAAATGGTGCAGAAGCATGGTATCCTACTACAGGCATTACAATATACGATGGTGCTGCTACAGGTGATTCCGTTTTGGTTCGTTTCACTTCACGTGCAGGTTCTGCTGAAGGTGATTTGGAAGTTGTACTTATTGAAAAAGGTGTTGTAGAAACTCCCGATCCGGTAATTGTTACAGTTCGTGCCAAGTATCCTGCAGAGTGGACGGAAACTCCGACAGCATGGGTATGGCCAACCGGTGGAGACGGTGCTGAAATTACCCTTGAGAAAGACGGTGATTTCTACAAATACACTACTCCCAAGGCGGTTCCCGGCTTGAACATCATATTCAAAAACGGTGCAGGTTGGACAGGCGATGCTAATCAAACGGAAAATATAGAAGGAATTCTTGCCGATACTGACTATATCATCACTTATAACGAAGGGAAAAAAGCAACGGTTGAAGTGGTTAAGAAATAACAGACAACCACGTCAGACCGATTTTTTCCAGATAGGAGCGAGGCTGCCGCATGGCAGCCTCGTTTTTTGTTTCTATTAGTGTTGTTGAAAAAGCGAATTGCTTCTGCGATAGATGAGTGGTTATACGACGGTCGCACAATAGATACGATGTACGTAACATATTTATTACAAATGTATTATGAGTAGATTTTGTCAGATACGAACATTGTGAAACTCTGCTAAAGTAGGCAAAAAACAGCACTTTTAGCAGAGTTTTATGGTTGGTACATTGGGCTTTTTCGAAACACGGATAGTACTATCATACTTTCAGGTGTTTATACCCGGCAATTGGCAATAAAAGTCTCCTATGCCGCAAAACGGCAAGAAAAATAGAAGAAAATCAAACAAAAATGTGCTACGCGCCTACTATGCGGCGCGAGAGAAATGAAGGAAATAAAAGAAGAAAGACTTTGTGCCAACTCATAGATTCCCTCACACTTTTATCAAGATAATTCCTTTCCGTTCCTGACAATTTTGCCCAAAAGCCAATCCGATTTGCACATATCATTTTTATTTCTTAACTTTGCAGCCCATATTCAACTATGTTATCTATTCAAAAACGCACGCAACATAACGGCAAAGGTAAATCAACGGATCACCCACCCTATAATGCTTTAATGGTTCTTTAATGGGCATTAACGGAGAAAAATAATAGTTCGGAGAAAGAGAAAATTAACGATAAATTAATGGCAATTAACGGAGAATATGGTCCGAAAATGTTTTTAGTGGTTTTTTATATGGATTTTAGTGGAGAAAGATAATTAACTGCAATTAACGGAGAACAGTAGAGTACAATGGCAACCGCAATAGAATTTAATCACGTCAGCAAACAATACCGCCTGGGGGTGGTTTCCACAGGCACTATCGCCCACGACCTCGACCGTTGGTTCCAGACCACCATCCTGCGCCGTGAGGACCCCTATCTGAAAATCGGCGAGGTCAACGACCGTGCCTCCAAAGGCAACTCGGAATACGTCTGGGCGTTGCGCGACATCGATTTCAAGGTGGAGCAAGGCGATGTGGTCGGTATCATCGGCAAGAACGGTGCCGGCAAGTCAACACTTCTCAAACTTCTCAGTAAGGTTACTGCGCCCACCACAGGCTCTATTCGTGCTCGCGGACGCATAGCCTCGCTGTTGGAAGTAGGGACAGGCTTCCACTCCGAGATGACCGGTCGCGAGAACATCTATATGAATGGTGCCATCCTCGGTATGACCAAACAGGAAATCACCTCCAAACTCGATGAAATCGTTGCTTTCTCCGGTTGTGAACGATACCTTGATACCCCCGTCAAACGTTATAGTTCTGGTATGATGGTTCGTTTGGGCTTTGCTGTGGCTGCCCATTTGGATCCCGAAATCTTGGTGGTGGACGAAGTCTTGGCTGTCGGCGATGCGGAGTTCCAAAAGAAAGCCATCGGCAAGATGCAGGACATCTCCCACGGCGATGGCCGCACCGTCCTCTTCGTCTCTCACAATATGACTAGCGTCAAGAGCCTTTGCAAACACGGCATCATTCTTCAGAACGGACAACTCTTCGACCAAGGCGACATCGACCCCATCGTAACCCACTACCTCCGTGGCGACAGTGCCATAGATAACCACAAGTCGTGGGCTGAACCGCAATACAAAGGACACGGCTTTGAACTCATTGAAATCGGTGTGCGTCCTAAAGGAGGTGATTACACCGATGTGATGCGTATGACAGACGATATAGAGATTGTTATGCGTTACCGCCTGACACGTTCTATGGAACGTTTTTGGCTGACTCTGCATATCAAAAACGAACAGGGAGAACGTCTGTTCTCGACTTCAGGAGCGGGACGCTGCTATGACAGACATCACGAGATGGGTGAGTACGAGCAGATATGCCATATTCCTCGTGATTTCTTCAACTGGGGAACGTTCTCTGTTGACCTCTTGGCAATAGAACAACCTAATAATACCTGTTGTCTCGTTGCGGCACAAGACATCGTCTCTTTTACCATAGCCAACAAAGCCATTGAGATAGGTGGTTGGATGGGAAAAGAGCCTGGCGACATCACGCCCAAATTCGACTATACAGAGGTAAAACTAAAATGAATACCGACAACAAAATAACGGTCATTTCCCCCCTCCTTCCGAACTTGGAGGAATACAACAAACTCCTGCAGGATATCTGGTCGCGCAAGTGGATTACCAACAATGGCTACTATCATCAGCAGTTGGAGCAGGCTCTTGCCGCCTACCTCGGTGTAGAGTACCTCTCGCTGTTTACCAACGGCACCCTGCCGCTTATCACGGCTTTGCAGGCGTTGGGTATTACGGAGGGCGAGGTCATCACCACACCCTATTCGTTTGTGGCAACCACCCATTCTATATGGTGGAACAAACTGACCCCCGTCTTCGTGGATGTCCTGCCCGAGAATGGCAATATAGACCCCTCCAAGATAGAAGCCGCCATTACGGACAAAACGGTTGCCATTATGCCCGTTCATGTCTATGGCTGTCCGTGTGATGTGGAAGCCATTGATGCCATTGCCCGAAAGCATAACCTCAAAGTCATCTATGATGCAGCCCATGCTTTCGGCGTTACGTACAAAGGACGTCCTGTCCTCGAATGGGGCGACATCAGCACACTGAGTTTTCATGCCACCAAAGTATATAACACCGTTGAAGGCGGTGCCATGGTCGTGCATAGTGCGGAAATGAAGTACGATGTGGACAACCTGAAGAACTTCGGCTTCCGTGGTGAGACTACGGTTGTCGCACCGGGCATCAACTCCAAGATGGACGAGATGCGTGCTGCCTATGGTCTGCTCAACTTGCGCCAAGTGGATGCTGCCATCGCTGCCCGCAAACGGGTTGCCGAGAAGTACGTGGAAACCCTGAAAGATGTAAAAGGCATAGAACTGTTCCCTTACGAAATCAATCCGACCTTCAAATGGAACTATGCCTATTTCCCGATTTTGGTAACGGAGGACTATCGTATGACCCGTGATGCTTTGTATGAGTTTATGAAGACGCAGAACGTGTTAGGTCGCCGTTATTTCTATCCTCTCATAACAACCTTCGAACCCTACAGAACCTATCCGAGTGCAGATGAAGCAAACCTCCCCGTAGCCAATCACCTCGCCTCCCAAGTCATCTGCCTCCCTATGCACCACGCCCTCACAGACAACGACATTCAGCGGGTGATAGATATAATCAGAGTTACTTATAAGGTATAGTATATTATCTATTATAAATAAAATATGCCTGTAAAGGATAATATACCAATTATAATGTTGTAACAAAAATATGCTCAACAAAGAAAACATATCGGCTCTTTCCAATGCGGCTATTGTGCAGGCATTAGGTGCGCAATATCGTACGTATCGCTTGACCGCTCACTTGACGCAGAAAGAGGTTGCGGAGCGTGCTGGGGTTGGTTTGCTTACTCTTCAGGCCTTTGAACAGGGAAAGGCTACCAATATCACGATGGGCAATTTCTTATCATTGTTGCGTGTGATTGACCAACTGGCACCGGTTGCAGACCTCTTGCCCGATATGCCAATCTCTCCTTATATCCTCTCTGAACGAAACGGACAACTGCCCAAACGTATAAGGCATGGAAAATAACATTGTCGCAATATGGCTTTGGAACAGGGAAGTCGGGCGCATCTATTGGGATGATGCCTCTCATCGTGCTGTGTTTGCATATAACCCCGCCTTTTTGCGTGATGGTACAGATATAGCCCCTCTGACGGCATCTATCCGTTCTATGGCTGCACAGAAGCCCATTCTTGGCGACCGTGACAAATTATATCAAGGTTTGCCTCCTTTCTTGGCGGACTCTTTGCCTGATAAGTGGGGTAATCTTGTCTTTGAAAATTGGCGTGCTATGCACCATCTGCGCGGCAAACAGGTAACGCCGGTAGATAAATTGGCATTTATTGGCAGCCGTGGAATGGGGGCATTGGAGTTCCGTCCGGCTGTTCCTTTGGAGCAACAACCCGCAGAACTCCCGCTTGCAGACCTTTATCGATTGTCCCAACGCATATTTTCGGAGCGTTCAGAGGTTCAGATACAGCCCGAGGAGTCTCTTACAATGCAGAGCCTTTATGCGGTAGGTACTTCGGCGGGCGGGCAGCATCCTAAAGCCCTGATTGCCATACATCGTACTACGGGCGAGATTCGCTCGGGGCAAATGGAGTGGGGGACTGACTATGATTACTATATCCTTAAGTTTGCAGAACGCTCTGGATTTCCGACAACGCAGGTGGAATATGCCTACTATCTTATGGCGCAGGATATGGGCATCCGCATGATGCCTTCACGTCTGTTGGAAGTGGATGGAGACTTGCATTTCCTGACGCAACGTTTCGACCGTCAGGAGGGTAAACGCATTCATATCCAGACGCTTGCCGCAATGTCGGAAACAGCCTGCTCGTATGAGGACCTTATGCAGGTTGCACGGCGTTTAGGCATCTCGCAGGAGGAGCAAAACCAACTCTTTTTGCGTATAGCAATGAATATCTTTGGCGGCAATGTGGATGACCATACCAAGAACTTTTCTTTTATGTTGCCCAAAGGGGGTATATGGCATATCACTCCTGCGTATGATATTACTTTCACGATGGACTTGGATGCTCCTTTCTACATGAACCGCCACGAACTGTCATTATGTGGAAAAGTTGACAGTATCACACGTAGCGACTTGCTGCAGTTCGCACGTGAGAATAGTATCAAATCGGCTTCTACAATGTTAGAACGTGTCCTGCAGGTGCTGTCCGATTGGCTCTCCTATGCCTGCCGCGCACGTGTCCCCGAACCTGTTGCCACCCGTATGGCACAATATATTAACACTTTAATTGAATAAGTGAAATTATGACTCTCGGAATAATGCAACCCTATTTCATGCCCTACATCGGCTATTGGCAACTGATGGCTGCCGTGGACAAGTATGTGGTGTATGATAACATCGAATATACAAAAAAAGGATGGATAAACAGAAACCGGATTTTGCAAAATGGAAAGGATGAGTACATCACACTTCCATTAAAGAAAGATTCCGACTACTTGAATGTGAATCAGCGTTTTTTGTCAGATGCCTTTGATAGAAACAAATTAATGCGTCAAATAGAGGGCGCATATAGAAAAGCACCTTATTTTAGAGATGTTTTTCCTGTTATGGCAGACATTATTGGACATGATGACAATAATTTGTTTCAATATCTCTATTACTCAATCACCAAGATTAGAAACTATTTGGGAATAACCTCAGAATTTATAATATCTTCGTCTCTTAGTATTGATTGGGCGTTGAAAGGGAAAGATAAGGTGCTTGCGCTATGCAAAGCCTTAGGGGCAGATGCCTACTACAATGCCATTGGCGGGCAGTCGCTATACGACAAACAAGAATTCTTGCAAAACGGCATCAATCTTTATTTCCTACAAACCAACGATATCCGATACCCCCAATTCCACAACGATTTTGTTGCTAACTTGTCTATCATTGATGTCTTGATGTTTAATTCTCCGGAACAAACTCGACAACTACTAACCCAATTTACTTTAGTATGACCGCTATTGGAGGATATTTTGAGTTGGAGTTGCGCAAAGGAGAGCATTATCACAAGGGTGCTTTGCGCCTTAATACGGCTCGTAATTGTTTTGAGTATATCTTGCGCGCACGTGGTTACAGGAAAGTATACATCCCTTATTATACGTGTGAAGTGATGCTCGAACCCTTGCAAAAGTGCAATGTGTCGTATGAGTTTTATCATATAAATGAGCATTTAGAACCTGCAAAATCCTACAACCTATCGTCCGATGAGGCTTTCCTCTATACA
>DGIN01000085.1 GCA_002387325.1 Bacteroidales bacterium UBA4621
CAATGCGGCATTCGCCTGTGCCAGACCCGCTTTGGCACTCAGATAACTGTTCTTCGCCGTCTGCAGGTCAAAGTCCGAGATGACGCTGTCGGCATAGAGTTTCTGTTTGGATTGATGGACCAGTTCGGCAGTAGCCACACTCGACTTGGCTACCTCGACGTTGGCTTCGGCGGTCTCCAACGATGCGCGGTACGGCACTTGGTCAATGACGAACAGCACCTGTCCTTTGCGTACGCGCTCGCCCTCTACCACGCATAGTTTGGTCAGTGTACCCGCCACCTGTGGCATGATGGCGATGTCCTGCCGTCCGCGGATAGTGGCGGGATAACTCTCTTCCACCACGCAGTCTTGCGCCTGCACCACCATAGTCTTGTTGTGCGCAACTTGTTCTTCTTGTCTTTGTCCGCCTTTGTGGCACGCACTCAACGCGCACCCCACCACGGCAATACAGATAAATACCTTCTTATTCATACTATTTGTTTTGTTTAATGTCCTTACACACAAAAAAGCCCATCTATATGGTATAGATAGGCTTCTGTACATGTTCGTTTTTTACCACGACTATAGTCTCATTCAATCGCTCACGCGGACGGGCTACGAACTCCCTCTTCAAGAGTCATTTCCATGCACCTATTAGGTGAAAAATATAATTCCAAACGCTTCGGGATACCCCTTTTCTCTAAAGCGGGTGCAAAATTACTCTGAAATTCCGACTCCCGCAAATCTTTTCTCTAAAAAATGCAATTTGCCAAATGCCATTTTGCAAAACAGAACGGGGTACAGATTGTCATTTGCAGCGGTGAGGTTTATAAATGGATTTGTCTATATACGCAAAAAGCAGTATCTTTGCAACCATAAACGTATGTTTCTACTATGGTAAACTTGGAAGAGATAAAAGGCGACTTGCGGTATCTGAAATTGCTAAGCGAGCGTTTTCCCAACAACAATGCGGTTATTACCGAACTGATAAACCTCCGTGCTATTCTCTCTCTGCCCAAAGGCACAGAGCATTTTGTGAGCGACCTGCACGGCGAGAGCAGTGCGTTTATCCACACCATCAAGAACGCTTCGGGGGTTATACGGCACAAGATAGATGACTTGTTCGAGGCAATGAGTGAGACCGAGAAACGCGCCCTGTGTGCCCTTATCTACTACCCCGATGAGCGTATTGAACTGGTGCAACGGAGCCTGTACGAAAGGATAGAGGGGTTGAACGAGGGAATCGGGGAATTTGCTATGGAAGACTGGTATCGTATCCGTCTTCACCAGGTTGTGGTGGTAGCGCGGGCGGTAACTATCAAATACAGCCGCTCCAAGGTGCGCAAGATGCTGCCGAAAGACTATGCATATATTATTGACGAGTTGCTCCATGAGTCAAGCATAGAGAGCGACCGTGCGGCATACTACAATGCGATTATTGACACTATCATAGACCTCGGTCGCGCCGAGAAACTCATCATTGCCATTTCTTATCTTATACACGGCTTTACCATTGATACCCTGCATGTGGTAGGGGACATCTTTGATCGCGGTTCCGGTGCGGCAAAGATTATGGATGTCCTTTCCACCCTGCGTGATTATGATATTCAGTGGGGCAACCATGATATAGAGTGGATGGGGGCTATGGCAGGCAACCTCGCTCTGATAGCCACCGTCTTGCGGGTGTCTATCCGGTATGCGAACATAGAAACTCTCGAAGAAGGCTACGGCATCAACCTGCTGCCGTTGGCAAACTTTGCTATGGAAACCTACCACGACGACCCGTGCAAAGTGTTCCAAACCAAGGACTTTGAGAACAACCCGCGCCTGACACGCTCCGCCGCTCTGATGGCAAAGATGCACAAAGCGATTTCGGTTATCCAATTCAAGTTGGAAGGACAGACGGTTTTGCGCCACCCTGAATGGGGGATGGATGACCGTCTGCTGCTGGACAAGATAGACAAACAGCACGGCACGATACATATCAGCGGGAAGGATTATCCGCTATTGGATAACAATCTGCCCACCTTGTCGGAGACAGCCCCCTATGCATTATCTGCCGAGGAACAGGAATTGATGACCCAGTTGGCACGCAGTTTCCGCAAGTCGGAGAAGATGCAGAAACACCTTCATCTGCTTTACCGGCACGGCAGTATGTTCCTTGTTCGCAACGGATTTCTTCTTTACCATGCCGCTGTTCCGCTCAATGATGACGGTTCGTTTACGGAAGTGGATGTGTGCGGAAAGCGTGTGAGCGGCAGGCAACTGATGGAACGCATCGATGAGGTGGTGCGTCTGGCGTACTATGGTACCGGCAAAGAAAAAGCCGGTGCGCTGGACTATATGCTTTATCTGTGGGAAGGACCCTGTTCCCCGCTCTATAACAAGGACAAGATGACGACTCTGGAACGCTATTTTGTAGAGGACGAGACGACTTGGAAAGAAAAGAAAGGTGCTTACTATACACTTGCCAATGAACGCGATATATGTGTGCGTATATTGCAGGAGTTCGGTATGGATGCCAGGACAGGACGTATCATCAACGGGCATATCCCCGTGCGTACCATTGAGGGTGAGAGCCCTATCCGTGCGGAGGGCAAACGCTTTGTGATAGACGGCGGTTTCAGCAAACCCTACCGGAAGAAGACGGGTATTGCGGGTTATACGTTGATTTATAACAGTCATGGCATACAATTGGTGGAGCATGAGTCGTTTGAGAGCCGTGAACAGGCCGTCATTTCGGGTAGCGATATTCATAGTCGTACTTTGCTCCAGGACTTCAGCGAGCATCGCATTCATATCCGTGATACTGACAGGGGGCGTGAACTGCAAGCACAAGTGGAGAATTTGGAACACTTGCTGGTAGCATACGAAACCGGACTTATCAAAGAGTAGGGGATGGAATGATAGAATGTGTAGAATGTGTAGAATGTGTAGAATGTATAAATGTGTAGATTTATAAGTTTGTACATAGTACGTTGATTAGAGAATACATTATGCATATGCAAAAAAAATAAGGCAGAACCATCGCGGCTGTGCCTTACTTTTTGACTATAGGATGCTTAATGTCATTAGAAATAACAACGGTTAAACAACCCGAAAGTCAAGCCAAATCCAATTGTTAAGCTAAATTCGATGCAAAAGTAGTGTTTTTTCTTTGAATGTTTGTTCAAAACAGACATAAAATGGCATTTTTCGTTATATTAGTGGAAATATACAGCATACTTAATTGTTGTTTTTATGTATTTTTCCATTAGGAGTATTAAGTGGGAGGTTGATATAATCGATTTATTTTTAGTGCATTATTCTGAACGAGCAGCCAAATACGGATAAAAATGTTGTATATTACTCTCCAACAATACATAAAAAAATAATTGCGCATTGTGCATTACACATTATGTATTGTTTAGCGGTATTTGCATTGTTTAGCGGTATTTTGTTTCGGTGCAGTCCCCGAGTAGGGACAGATAGGACTCGAAGCGTGAGGGGGCAATAGTGCCGTCAAGGGCGGCTTGCCAGACAGCGCAACCCGGTTCGCCGGTGTGGGTACAGTTGGAGTAACGGCAACCGGCACTGATGCGGAATATCTCGCGGAAATAATGCCCGATTTCCTCCTTTTTCATATCAATTGTACCAAAGCCTTTGATGCCGGGAGTGTCAATGAGCCAGCCGTGTATTGTTGAGAGTTGAGAGTCGGAAATTGAAAGCAGTGAAGAGCCGGCAGTTGCGAGATGAGAGTTTTTGTCTTCTGTCATTGTGCATTGCGCATTAGGTATTGTGTGTTGTTTCAACGGGTACATTTCGGAGAAAGTGGTGGTGTGTGTACCTTTGTTGTGTGCATTGGAGACGGCACCTGTGCGAGCCAGTTCACGCTCGAAAATTGCGTTCAGGAGTGTGGATTTGCCAACGCCCGAGTTTCCGCTCAAGAGTGTAACTTTGTCATAGAGCAGCGACTGCCTGAGTTGCTCTATCTCGTCAAGGCTGATACTCTTGGCAGAGAGGGCGCAGGTGGGATAACCGAGCGACTCATAGAGTGTACGGAGTTGGGCAAGCGTTTGCAGTTCGTCTCCGTTTAGGAGGTCAATCTTGTTGAAAAGCAAGACGGCAGGCACACGATACGCCTCGCAGGTAGCGAGAAAACGGTCGATAAACGTGGTGGAAGTAGCGGGGTGGTTGATAGTAACGAGCAGAATTACCTGATCTACATTGGCGGCGAGAATATGGGACTCTTTGCTGAGGTTTGTGGAACGGCGAATGATATAATTGCGCCGTTCGCAGACATCGGTAATCCATCGTGTGCCATCGGGCAGGGTGGAGACCTCCACATAATCGCCTACCGCTACGGGATTGGTGGAACGGATGCCGCGAATGCGGAAATTACCTTTCACGTGGCACTCGGTCTGTGTACCGTCGGGGAAATGGACGAGGTAACTGCTGCCTGTCGATTTGATGATCAGTCCTTGCATATTCTCCGCTAAATTCTCTTGCTTCTTCATATAAGAACCATTAAATTTTCCGTTGATTGTGTTTATTCATAATTATTCAAAAGGCTTCTGTGGCGGTGAGGTAGAAGGAGTAACTGCCCAGGGTGTTCCATTCGCGATAGATGTTGCTGCGGGCAATGTCGAAACGGATATTCACTTTGGCACGGTTGATACCGAGACGCAGACCGAGACCATACCCGACTTTGGGCATCGCCCATTGCCAATGGGCGGTATTGTACACATCGCCTATTCCCGCGAAGGCGGTGGCGTGGATAAAACGCCAAACAGGGATGCGCAGTTCGCCTTGCATAGCGAGCATAGCATTGTTGCGAAACATATTGCGCGGTATACCGCGAAGCAGGTCTTGCCCGCCGAGCGTGGGAAGCATCTGAAAAGGGGCACTCTCTGCACCATTATGCCCCAATGCCCAGTCGGTGCGGAACTGCCATGCCAAAAGAAGTTCTTTATAAATCGGCACAAACTGGCGGAAGTCTGCTTGCAGGTATGTGAGGCGGGCGGTAGAACCGAGTGAACTATCGTAGTGGGTAGCGGTAAACTTGAAAAAAATACCACTATGTGGATAGTAGGTAATGTCGCGTGTGTCGTATTGCAAGGCAATCCCGAGCCCCCACATCAGCATATCGGGTGTGATGTCGGTATGCTCTTGCCGATAGTCAAACAACGGTCCGACAGACCAATGCAGAGGCAGAGCAACAAGGGGTTGCAAATAGAGATACCCACGCCTGGAGTTGTAAGCAGAGCCTTGTCGCGGGAGGTCGTTCCATGCGGTATTGCAGTTACCGAGCGGGTAGTAGGTATCGGGATAATCGCGATAGCCGCCACGGAAAGAGAGTTGCCATGGTGTCTTGCCTCCGAAATAGATGGTTCCTTGTGCATTGATGTACCACTGCCGGCGAAGGGAATAGGCACCGTCCAACTGTACGATAGAGGTGCGCTGTTGGTCTGGCAGACGGAAATAGCCTTGTGCGGCAGCCCCGAACAACCAGTTGGTCTCAGGGGAATAATTGATGACAGGGACACCCATAGCAGGCAAGTCTACGGCGTTGATGCCGTAGGTCTGCCCGCTAAATGCACAATGCATAATGCACCATACACAAAGGATACGCCACAAATCCGATATCCTATGGGGAATCACCTATCAATCACCTATGAATCACCTATGAATCTCCTATTGCAGGTAGCACGAAGTATAAGGCAAAAGTACGCTATCCTAACGGGAATCACCTACTAATCACCTACTCTTGCAAAGGAGTTGTAAGGGAGATGAGAGGACAGAGATCAGACGGTCATGATGTCTTTTTCCTTTTTGGCGTAGAGGTCATCGATCTGACGGATGTACTTGTCGTGCAGTTTCTGCACTTTGTCCTCTGCGTCTTTCTCCGCGTCCTCAGGGAGTCCTTCTTTTATTTGTTTTTTGAGGGTCTCGAAAGCATCACGGCGGGCATTGCGCACCGATACTTTGGCGTTCTCGGCTTCGCCTTTGCACTGCTTGGCGAGTTGCTGGCGGCGTTCCTCGGTGAGCGGTGGGAGAATGAGACGAATGCACTCGCCGTTGTTGTTGGGCGCAAGTCCGATATTGGAATTGATGATAGCACGTTCAATCTCGCCGAGCATCTTTTTCTCCCATGGTTGAATCTGGATAGTACGTGCATCGGGTGTGGTGATAGTAGCCACATTGGCGAGCGGCGACATCGAACCATAGTAGTCCACACGGACAGGGTCGAGGATACGCGCACTGGCTTTACCGGCACGGATATGTGCCAAAGCATCGTCTAAGAACAGAATAGCAGACTGCATCAGTTCCTCAGCGTCTGCTTGAATTTTTGAAGGTTCAATCATTGTTGTA
>DGIN01000009.1 GCA_002387325.1 Bacteroidales bacterium UBA4621
TGGTAACCGTTTACGCCGCTCTGCGTTGTCCACGTCCACGTGCAGTTATTGAGAAGTTCGTCCACCTCTGCGCGAGTAGGCATACGCCAATCGCCACCCCAATTCACATAAGCAGCATCGTCCGCAGGGTCTAACGTTGTCTTGTTGTCAGCAAAACCATTGTTGCCATTATAAGAGCAGTACTTGGTGAGTTTGTTGTAATCACCATTGGCGTGCTTGTAGGTTGCCCACGAGTAGTCGGTTTTTGTAGTGGTCTCGCCCCAAGCGTAGTAGTTGCCGTAGCCTTCGGGTGCGGTGGCACCGATGTTGCACGATGCCCATCTGATGCCGCTCGGCAGACCGAGGTCAACGGCTTGTACACCTGCGGGGGCTTGTGCGCTTGCCTGCGAGGTTGCGCCCGCGAGAGCAAGGACTGCAAGGGCGATGGTGAGGATTGATTTCTTCATAATGCGTTGAATTTGGTTGTTAGTTATATGTTGATGGGTTTGTGCGTGGTTGACTCTTAATCATATTCGTCAAGCAAGCAGCATACTATGGTCGCAAAGCCGCCAGCGGAATGATATGCACACCATCAGGGCGCGTATAAGCCATCGGTCCGCCAGTGAGGATAATCTTCAGGTCGGGCTCTCGAAGCGGCACTTGCTTCTCACGGGCATTGTATTCCCGAATCAGCCTGTGCAACTCGCACAGGTGTGCTGCCCCCTCTTCTATCTCACGGCTTCCCAACTTGCACTCTATCAGCGCATATCGCTCGTCCTCCAGATGCAACACTATGTCCGCCTCCAAACCATATCGGTCGTGGTAGTACGAGACACGGCTATTGAAATCCGCCGTATAGGCTTTGAGGTCGCGAATACACATCTGCTCGAAGATAAAGCCAAAGGTGTTGAGTTGCGTCTCCAATGCCACGACGTTGGTATTCATAGCCGCCACGGCGATAGACGGGTCGATAAAGCACCGCTTGGGGGCACTGCGCAATGCCGTTTTGCTACGGAGAGCAGGGCACCAAGCATCTATATCCTGAATGACAAACAAGCGTTCCAACGCCCTTACATAGTCATCAAACGTGTCCATGGATATATCAATATCACCGCCTGCCGTTACATCCGCCAGGATATTCGTCTTTTTGGCTAATGTGCTGATATTCCGTGCATAAGAGCGCAAGATTTGCCGAGCCACCTTCGGGTTGCGCTGTTTCTTGTCGATAGCAGATATATCCTCATCGCATACCATATTGACGTAGTCATTCGCCACCATCATTGCTGCTTTGTCGCTCAATTGGAGTGTTACAGGCCAGCCGCCACGACATGCCACACGTATCAGGTCGGGTATATCCAACTTGCCCGCAGCACCATCGATGTCGAGGTGCGGGTTGTCGAACAATTTGCGTATGGATACCTCACCTGTTGAGTCCTGAGACTCCCAAAGGCTCATCGGGTACATCTTCATACGCGAGATACGTCCCGTTCCCGTGTGGCGTACTTTCGACTTATCCACCGTGTTCGACCCTGTCAGTATATACTGCCCGGGCTTACCCCCGCTATCGTCTATGGCAGTGCGCACAGCATCCCACAGCACAGGGGCGTCTTGCCACTCGTCTATCAGCCGCGGTTGTTCGCCATGCAGCAGCAACGATGGTTTGGTTTCCGCCGTCGCCATATAGTTAGCCAACATATCAGGGTCGTGCATCTTAATCACACTCTTGGCATGCTGTATGGCGGTGGTGGTCTTCCCCGTCCACTTGGGTCCCTCAATCAATACCGCACCGAATGCCTCCAATCGCTCTTGCAGCATGCTGTCTGCCACTCGCTCAAAGTACTTCATAATCTCAATTATTTAATGTGCCGCAAAAGTACTAATAATAAACGGATTATACAAATCAGTCGGTGTTTTTGTGGTGTTTCAGTCGGTGTTTTTGTGGTGTTTCAGTCGGTATTTTTGCGATAACAGATACCCTTCTCTATGCTTACTCCACCTCTATGCCGGTGAGAGTGTAGGTCTTGCCACCACGCTCTATCAGCACTTGCCCATTGAGGAAGACTTTGTCGGCGGGGGCTGTATCGGTAACAGAGGGATGAGAGATGTCTGTGGTTATGGCTGTTTCACGGACAGCACGAATGGAACGCCCATAGAAACGTCCGTATTGGGTTCTTTCCTGTTTGCTTGAATTGAAGTCGATGTAGCATGCATAACTCGCTTCACCCTCGTTGAGCGATGCCGACCAATAGTTGCCACGCATGCCTGCATTGTAGCGGCTGTCGTCAACCAGATAGCCCGCAGCGGGGAGGAATATAGAATTGCCGTTGGTCTTGCTTGTAACCACATAGCCGAATGTGTCGGTACTATACTTTATCCATTCCCATGTGCATTGTTCGAACAACTCCGCCCACTCGGCATCGGTAGGCATACGCCACGCATTGCCCCAGTTGGCGGCAGCCGCATCGTCCTCCGGTTCGAGAACAGTCTTCATATCTGTGAAACCATTGTCGCCATGCGAAGCATCGTTGCAGTATTTGGTCATTTTGCCGTACCCGCCGTTGGTGTACTTGTAGGTAGTCCAAGCGTAGTAATCTTTGGATTCCGTTTCGCCCCAAGCGTAGTAGTCGCCATAGCCTTGCGGATAGGCGGCACCCACATTGCACGATGCCCAATACAGTCCGATCGGCAGGCCGAGGTCAACGGCTTGTACGTTGGCGGGTGCTTGTGCGCTTGCCTGTATGCCTGCGCCCAAGAGAGCAACGACTGCAAAAGCGATGGTGAGGATTGATTTCTTCATAATGCATTGGATTTAATTTGGTGGTTATATGTTGATTCGGTTGCAAAGGTACGATTTATTAAGCATATATGCAAATTTTGAACATAATAACATTCAAAAGTTTATACTATCCTGTGAATAGCTGCGGTGCAGACCTTCGCTATCCCTTGCGTATCCCTTGTTCATAAGGAGTTCTACTCAGCCCACCGGGCTTCGTATCGCTTCGGCGCTCAGTGCGCTTTGCGCACCCGCCTTATGCTTCACCCTTGCTGAATGGTTGCTTGTCATTTTTGTTAACATTGATTGGTATCTGCTACTTATCCCTGCCTTTCCCTGAGTCAACTGAACTCCGTCCTAACAGACAAAATAGTCAACCTGAGTTAAGACAAGACAGTCGCAGGGGCGAAAATATGTGTATTTCCACACATTTTCGCCCCTGAATTCAGCGGCTTTATGGCTATTCTATTGCAGGTTTGCCCGAAAAGCAGTACCTTTGTGGGCGAAAATGTGTGGAAATACACAAAAAAGTTACCCTGTATATGATTTTCGAGCGCAAACAATACCTGCAGAAACTCATCAACGGACAAGGAAACGGAATGGTGAAGATTGTTACCGGTATCCGCCGTTGCGGCAAGTCGTTTCTGCTGTTCAATATCTTTCGGCAGTACCTGTTAGACCACGGGACGGCGGAAGACCACATCATCTGCCTGTCCTTGGACGACAGACACAACCGGTCTCTCACACAACCGGATGCGCTGCTTGCCTATATAGACAACCTTGTTGTGCAAGACGGCAAACAGTATTACGTCATATTGGACGAGGTGCAATTGGTGGAGGACTTCGTGGGGGTACTGCTAAGCCTTATGCACACCCCGGATATAGAAGTATATGTATCAGGGAGCAACTCGAAGTTTTTGAGCAGCGATGTAGTAACAGAGTTCCGCGGGCGCGGCTGGGAGATACACGTGCATCCGTTGAGTTTTGCCGAGTACTATGCCGTGGCAGGCGGCGACAAGCAAGAGGTGTTGCATGAATACTACACCTATGGCGGTCTGCCGCAGGTGTATGCTATGACAACGTCCGCAGAGAAAGAGCAATATCTCAAAAACCTCTACGAGACGACCTACTTGCGCGATATTATGGAGCGTAACCATTTGCAAAACGAAGACGGCATGCGCCGCTTGGTGCAAGTGCTGTCTTCCGATATTGGGGCGAGTACCAATCCGCGCCGGATTGCCAACACTTTTCTGTCGGAAGAGAAAGTAGCCATCAAGGACACCACGATACGCAAATATATTGACTATCTGCAGAATGCGTTTATCATCAGTGAAGCATTGCGGTATGATGTCAAGGGGCGCAAATATATCGGTACGGAGACCAAGTATTATTTTGAGGATATGGGGCTTCGCAATGCGGTGCTGAACTTTCGCCAAGTGGAGTTTAACCATATCATGGAAAACGTGATATACAACGAGTTGCGCATGCGCGGTTATTCGGTGGACGTGGGCGCAGTGCATACTTTCGCAAAAGACAGGAACGGCAAAACCGTACGCAAGAATCTGGAAGTGGACTTTGTAGTAAACAGGGGTTCGGAACGTGTGTATATCCAGTCGGCATATATGTTGCCCGACCAAGAAAAGACCATACAGGAGCAACGACCGCTGCTGTATCTGCCTGATAATTTCCGCAAGGTTATCATCGCCGGCGACCGCTATCTGTCGAACTACAACGAAGACGGCATACAGATGGTCGGCTTGTTTGATTTCCTGTTGAAAACAGACGATATGTTCTAAGGGGGTAATCAAACCCGTATAGTACAGGGGCGAAAATATGTGTATTTCCACACATTTTCGCCCCTGTTGTATATAGCGGAGGATGAACACAATAAAAAGAGACTGCCTGACAATGCTATGGTTGCTATTGTCAGGCAGTTCCAAGGATTGGTTGCGCATTATGCAAGCCTACGCATTTAGCGCAAAGTTATTTCATCTCCATTCCCGTGAGGGTGTAGGTCTTGCCGTTGCGCTCAATCAGCACTTTTCCGTTGCGCAGCACCTTGCGGGCATAGTTTGCTCTTTAAGTTGAGAGAAGTGTAATGCGTGTAGTATTCGTGAAAAGCAAAAAATCCATTCTTGTTTACAACAATGTGTTGCATATATCATATAAATATATTACCTTTGCAGGCAAAACGAACAAAAATAGTTTACACTTTGAATATTGATTACCGTTGATATACTAAGATAACTCCACTTTTATCAAACAATTAACATTATTAGCCTATGAAACGAAATCTGTTGTTAACGTTATTTCTTATTCTATGCGTCTGCCTGTCCGCCCAAGCGGTGCAAGGTGATGCCGGCAAGTTCTCTGTGGCAAAAGACAAGCAGGTGTATTTCTCCCACGGCAATCTGCAGTATGTTCAGTCCACCAATACGTGGCAGTTTGCTGAGTTGCAATATGAGTTTGTAGGTGCAGCCAATCTGACAATCGGCGAAGATGGAAATCCGGTGTTGGCAGATACCATCGACCTCTTTGGATGGGGAACGGGACATAATCCGACATTGTGGAGTTATGACAGCAACGACTACAATGAGTATGTGGATTGGGGAGTCAACCGAATTGGCGGTGACAAACCCAATACGTGGCGTACGTTGTCCGTTGCCGAGTGGAGATACCTGCTCACATCGCGTGCCAATGCTCTGAAATTGCGCGGCTCTGCCAGTATCAACGGACTGTTCGGAATGATTCTTCTGCCCGATGATTGGGCTTCCTTAGAGGGTATCAACTATCGTGATAAGTGGAACCTTCCCAAGGAATACACGCTTGATGAATGGCAGCAGATGGAAAGTCAGGGTGCCGTATTTCTTCCGAGTACAGGCGTACGGACACAAACTGAGGTGGAACCTCCAAAACAGGCTATTTATTGGTCATCAACAGGGACTGCGCAAATCGCATTTGGTATCCTTATAAGTACTTGTACACTAGAGATAGGTTCCAATTCTCATCCCTATTTTGGCGGGGCGGTTCGGCTCGTGCAAGATGTAAACAATGTAACAACACACACGGAAACAACCCGACATTCTGTGCTTTATGCCGAGAAAATCGCCCGAGACGGAAAGTTATACATCCTGTACAATGGCAATCTATATACCGTCCTCGCCACAAAAGTGCAGTAAAAACCCGTTGGCAGAATTAAATCAAAATTATTGCTGTCCGATAAACACAGTCCAAAGAAGAAAAGTCCCTTCCAAATGCCCATAAAAAGGCATATTGGTATGTGTTTTTGCAAAAGCGAGCCCCCTACGCAAGAAGCACGAGTTGCAAATTGCTGTAGAGATAGATTTTTCCCTTTTATCACTCATTTTAGAGCCATTCCGGGGCTACATGAAAGACATATAAGTCGATAATAGTACACCACTATCCGGCGTACCATTGCAACAACACTTTTACCGGACAGCAATGATTGAAAACAGACGATATGTTCTAAGGGGGTAATCAAACCCGTATAGTACAGGGGCGAGAATATGTGTATTTCCACACATTTTCGCCCCTGCTGTGTATGGCAGAGGTTGAACACAACAAAAAGAGACTGCCTAACAATGCTATGGTTGCTATTGTCAGGCAGTCTCAAGGATTGGTTGCGCACTATGCAATCATTATGCATTTAGCGCAAAGTTACTCCACCTCCACGCCGGTGAGGGTGTAGGTCTTGCCCTCGCGCTCTATCAGCACTTGCCCGTTGCGGAGGATTTTGCGGGCAGTGGCGGTATCTGCGGCAGCCGTGCAGCCAATGCCGGTGCCTGTTCCGCTTTGCACGGGGCGGACAGACAGACCGTTGTGGCGGTAACTGATGCCCCTGTCCACATAGTCCGAGTAGAAGTCGAGACTCCACGCGTCGTACGGGAGGTTGGCGTAGAGCAACGAAGACCGGTAGTAACCGAAGGAACCGGCGGCAAGGCTGAGGTACGTGTCGTAGCGCAAGCCTGCAGCGGGGAGGAAGATAGAGTTGCTGTTGGTCTGGCTTGCTACTTGGTAGCCGTTTACGCCGTTCTGTGTCGTCCACGTCCATGTGCATTGTGTGCGCAACTCTGTCCATTCGGCATCGGTGGGCATACGCCATTCTTCGCCCCAGTTCACATAAGCGGCATCATCCGCGGGGTCTAACGTAGTTTTGTCGTCAGTGAAACCATTGTTGCCATAACTTGCATCAGTGCAGTACTTGGTAAGTTTGTTTTCTGCACCATTGGCGTACTTATAGGTTGCCGACGAGTAGTCGGCTTTTGTAGTGGTTTCGCCCCAAGCGTAGTAGCCGCCGTAGTCTTCGGGTGTGGTGGCACCGAGGTTGCATGACGCCCAGTAGAGTCCGCTCGGCAATCCGAGGTCAACGGCTTGTACGTCAGCGGGTGCTTGTGCCTTGGCAAGCATCAGCGATGCGAGTGCCGCAGCCGTAATGAGTAAATGTTTCTTCATTTTATTAAGTTATTTTATATTATTCTGTTGGTATCTATGGTGCAACCTTTTGTTATAGGTTGCTTATAGGTTGCTTATCCCTTGCTGTATAGTTGCGGTTAATAACCATTAAGAAACTGCCTTCACCCCTCCTTTGGAGAGGTTGGATAGGCCGCTTACTTTATCTTTAACCTATGGAGGTATATATTTTCCCGCCAGAGTCAGGCATATTTCTCCAATACCTTGTCCAATATATGCACGTAGTAGAACGGAACGCTGAGCAAACGGAACGGCTTGCCTTGCGGTGTCTGCACCTCGTCCACCTGCATCGGTTGCGCCCACACACGCACGGCGGTATGGTGGTCGGTGCCGTCCATAAACAGTTGCAGCGACTTGAGGTGCGCATTATGCCCCGCTTTGACCTCAACGGGTATCACCTTTCCACGGTACATATACACGAAATCCAACTCCGCCGTGGAACTGGGCGTATTGCGCACCCAGAAGTCGCGGTGCGAGTCTGCGTCCGTCTTGCCCGACAGCAGTTCCTGCGCCACCAACTGCTCTGCCAGTTTGCCCCGCCATGTATCCATAATGTTGTCCGAGAACATCACCTCCTGCTGTATGTTCGCCGCATAGTTGACAAGCCCTGCGTCCAGCCAAAAGAGTTTCGGCTTGCGGCGATGCTCTTGTATGGCAGGCAGTGCGTAGGTGGTTATGGGATAGGTCAGTTCCAGCAGATAGGTACGTTCCAATGTACGCAACGCCTCTCCCACCTCGCGTGCCTTGTAGTTCGACTCGGCAAAATTACCCAGTGTGATTTGCTCCGTCGAGTATGTCCAGCCGCTCTTGAGCAGCAAGCGGATAACATTCTTCATCGTATCCGTTTTGGCATATTTCTCTACGTCCTCGCTGTAACTGCGGAGCAAGGTATCATACACGTCGTGCAATGCCACTATGTCGCGGTTCTCCGCATAGCGTGCCACGGCTTCGGGCATACCGCCCACCAAAGCGAACTCCGAGAAAAGCCGCATCGTCATATCGTGCAACGCCGCATTGACAGACAGGTTCTCCACCTCTTCGCGCAACAACTCATTCCCTGTGGCTTGCAGAAAGTCTGCAAACGAACAGGGGTTGAGCCGCATATACTGCACCCGCCCGACAGGGAACGAGATGTGCTGCTCCTGCAAGGTCAAGAGCAGCGACCCCGCAGCGATGACGTGTATCCACGGATAGTCCTCGTAGAAATAACGCAACAACGCCACTGCATTGGGCGAGTTCTGTATCTCGTCTATGAAAAGCAGGGTTCTTTTGCTCCTGTCCATCGGGCGACGCGCCAACAGGAACACCTGCCGCACCGTATCATCGATATCATAATCGAAAAGACGTGCGTGCTCTTTGCGCTCCAGATTGAG
>DGIN01000018.1 GCA_002387325.1 Bacteroidales bacterium UBA4621
ATGTCCTATCAAAAAAAGCCTTTTCTTTCTACGTACTTTCTACGTCCTTTCTACGTCTTTTCTACGTAATGGATATATGGAGGTACGGAAAGTGCATAAACTGTATATTTTGGAAGAGGGAGGAATATATTGTCTGCTTCATCAAATAGTAATGGAACAATGAAAAAACAGTACAACAGTCCTCTAAATAGCATCCGTGTGCCGGCAAAAAGACATAATGAAACGTATCTGTAGTTCGGCAAAGCCGATAAGGACGCGGAACGATAAGGCGTTCTACTCAGCCCACAGGGCTTCGTTTCGCTATGGCATTCAGTGCGCAAGCGCACCTGCCTTACGCTTGACGTCTCCACAAGCGTAGCATAGTCATACGGTTTGGGGCAAACCGACCGCGGACGGGGGCGTCCGCGTCCCCGAAATGGTGTCCGTGGTTCCGGAACAATACATAATTTGGATGCGGTTGTCCTGCGTTTTTTGCGCTTCCAAGTTGAAGTTGCGGTTGTGTATATCGTTTTTTTATTGTAATTTTGCCGGCTGATTTGCAATCGTTCACTCAACACAAAGCGGAAAACGTAGTTTGGCGAAACAAAACAGCATAGAAAAAACAAATTCAGGCGAAACAAAACAGCACAGAAAAAACAAAATAACAGTAACCACCGTATATGGAAAAAGCAGCAGAATGGACAACCGTCATCAAGCCCAAAGACAAATTATTAAGCGTTGATTTCAAGGAGATTTGGCGATACAGGGACTTGATGGTTCTCTTTGTAAAACGCAATATCATAACGCAATACAAGCAAACGATATTGGGTCCTCTATGGTATGTGATTCAGCCCTTGATGACCACCATAATGTATATGGTAGTGTTTGGCGGAATAGCCAAAATATCAACAGACGGGCTTCCCCAACCGCTTTTCTATCTGGCAGGTATCAGTTTCTGGCAGTATTTTTCGGACTGCCTGACCAAAACCAGTAATACATTTGTCAATAATGCTGGCATATTCGGCAAGGTTTATTTTCCGCGTTTGATTACGCCTTTGAGTGATGTAATCAGCAATTTGGTACGTTTTGGCATACAGTTCGGACTTTTTCTGTGTGTATATGCCTATTATATGATTTTCACAGATGCGCCCATTCACACGAATTGGTATGCTTTGCTCATTCCCGTATTGGTAATGACGCTGGCAGGATTGGCATTGGGTTTTGGGATTCTTTTTTCAAGTATGACTACCAAATACCGCGATTTGCAATTGCTATTGAGTTTCTTTGTCAGCCTGTGGATGTACGCCACGCCCGTTATTTATCCTCTTTCCACCATCACCAATCCGAAACTGCTGCTGGCTATGCAGTTGAATCCGCTAACGGGTATTGTGGAATTTTTCAAATACGGTATGCTGGGTGTAGGTTGCCACGAATGGTGGATGTTAGGTTACAGTTTCTGCTTTATGGTAGTACTGCTTGCTGTGGGAATCGTGGTATTCAACAAGGTACAACGCTCATTTATGGATACAGTATAAACCCAATACGTAGAAAAAAAGTGCTGTATGTTGCTTTATCCTAATTGCAAACTGAATATAGGTCTGCGCATTATCGGGAAACGCGCAGACGGGTATCACGATTTGGAAACCTTGTTTTATCCTGTACGTGGACTACACGACGAGTTGGAGATTGTTCCGTCGGATGTGTTTTCTTTTGTACAAGAAGGAATGGTTGTTGATTGCCCTGCCGAAAAGAATCTGATAGTCCGCTGCTATCGGCAAATGCGTGAGCACTATCCGCAGATTGGGGAAGTGCAGATACGTTTTTGCAAAAAGATTCCCTTTGGTGCGGGGCTTGGAGGCGGCAGCAGTGATGCCGCACATACAGCCATCGCTTTAGACAAGTTGTTTCACTTGGGATTGAGCAAGGCCAAATTGTCCGAAGAGGTGCGTGTACTCGGTGCAGACTGCCCGTTTTTTATATACAACACGCCTTGTTACGGCGAGGGCATTGGTGATGTATTGACCAAGACCGGTTTTTCTCTACGTGGTATGCGTCTGGTACTATACAAGCCCGATTGTGCGGTATCTACGCGGGAAGCATACTCCGGTATTACGTTGCACCCGGAAGCCAAAGGAAAGATACGGCAAGCACTGCAATCCTGCAAATCATTGATTGATACGGGTGATGTTCTTGTCAACGATTTCGAGCAAACGATATTTCCCTTGCATCCGGAAATAGCCCGCTTAAAAGAGCAATTATATGCAGCCGGTGCCGTCTATGCATCCATGTCCGGTTCCGGCTCAGCCGTATTCGGGCTTTTTGAAGCGGCAGAGAGGATAACGGATATTCCTGCCAACCCACTATTGGACACAATACTATCGGATTAAAAATAATTATGACAAAAGAAGAATTACGCATTATTTATATGGGTACGCCCGAATTTGCCGTAGAGAGCCTGCGCGCACTGGTGAAGGGCGGTTATAATGTGGTGGCTGTAGTAACCATGCCCGACAAACCGGCAGGACGCGGACACCGGATGCAATACTCTGCAGTGAAACAATATGCACTGGAAGCAGGTTTACCTCTCTTGCAGCCGGAGAAACTGAAAGATCCGGTGTTTTTGGAGGAATTGAAATCATATCATGCAGATTTGCAAATAGTGGTGGCTTTCCGTATGCTCCCTGAAGCGGTATGGGCAATGCCGCATTTTGGCACATTCAACCTGCATGCGGCTCTGCTGCCCCAATACAGGGGTGCGGCTCCGCTGAATTGGGCTGTTATCAACGGGGACAAAGAGACGGGTGCAACCACGTTTATGCTCAAACACGAGATAGATACCGGCAATATCATTTTGCAGGAACGTATGCCGATAGGCGAAGACGAAAACGTGGGCAGTGTACACGACAGACTGATGCTGTTAGGCAAAGACCTGGTGCTGAAAACGGTGGATTTGATTATTGATTGTGAAAACAAAGGGATTGATGTTCCGACAACTCCCCAAACAGAGACATGCGGCTTGCGTCCTGCGCCGAAGATTTTCAAAGACACCTGTGAGATAGACTTCGGAAAGACAGCGACGGAGATACATAATTTTGTACGCGGATTGAGTCCCTATCCAGCAGCATGGTGCAACCTGACCATTAACGGGAAAGAGTACTCCAATGTAAAAATCTACAGTGTGGAACCGCTCAGCAAAGAGCAGGCAGCACCTTATCTCGCACATACGGACAAAGAGATTGTCGTTCCATGCAACGGAGGATATGTACGCTTGCTGGAACTGCAAATGCCGGGCAAGAAACGTATGGATGCACATGCACTGTTGAACGGACTGAAATAAAGAACAGATATGGATTACCGTGCATTGACGGACAAGTACTACAGCACTTCGCCGGAACTGAAAAACATATTAGTGGCACATAGTATGCAAGTGCGCGACAGGGCACTCAAGATTGTCGATTCACATCCGGAATGGACGGAAAGCAAAGAGGTGGACAGAAACTTTGTGGAAGAGGCGGCAATGTTGCATGACATAGGTATCATCTTTTGCAACGCCCCCAAGATATTCTGTGTGGGTACACACGCCTATATTGAACATGGTTTTTTAGGTGGGGAATTGCTCCGTAAAGAGGGCTTTCCCAAACATGCTTTGGTAGCAGAACGCCATACCGGTGCCGGTATCACTATGGAACAAGTGATACGGGAGCAATTGCCGATACCAGTCCGCGACTACTGTCCTGTATCGTTAGAAGAGAAAATAATCTGTTATGCCGACAAGTTCTATTCCAAAGGTCATATAGGGGCGACTGTGGATATCCGGAAAATACGCCAACAGATATGGAAGTACGGACACGATGCCATAGTGCGCTGGGATAACCTTGTTGCGCTTATGGGCGAACCCGAAATGCAAAATACCGCAGAGTAGACTACTATAAACAAGAAAAGAGACTGTCTGAATGTTTTGCAAGACAGTCTCTTTTTTATGCGGAAAGTGAGGGATTCGAACCCCCGGTACGACGTAATGCGTACACCACATTTCGAGTGTGGCTCTTTCGACCACTCAGACAACTTTCCGTATTCCCATCAAAAATTACTCACCATAGAGTACTATAGAATTATCATTTTACTTACTATAGAATACCCATAGGTACAGGATACTCTCTCATCGAAAGCGGGTGCAAAGGTACTGCTTTTTTCTGATTTATGCAAGTCCGTACCGCTTTTTTCTGCTAATTATTGTATTTGGTCAATACATATGCATCTCCCTCCAATGTCCACTGCGGCAAAAGGGCTGTCTGCTTATAGCCTAACGAGCGATATAATGCCAAACACACTTTGTTGGAACTGCGTATTACCGCATACATCAGGCGTAAATTCAATACCTTGAAAGCATATCGTTCCATTTGTTTCATTGCCTCTTTCCCTATTCCTCTTCCGCGCATTGCAGGAGCGATATACAGCCCAATAGCGGCTTTACGGTTACGCGGATCGAAATCAAACAAATCGACACACCCCAACGTGCTTTTATCTCCGGTATCTTCTATGAGCAGACGCAATTGTCCATCGCGATAGATGTCTCCAGTAGAACTTTCTATATAGTTGCGCAAGTCCTGTTTCGAAAGCGGATTGTGCGTATCGCTATCCGTCCACACCGCTGCATCGTTTTCCCATTGGTACAAATAGGGCAAATCCGACGGTTCCAGTTTGCGAAGATGTATCATAGAAGCACTATTCACCAAATAGTTTGTTGAAGAATCCTTTTCTCTTCGGGGCAAGGTTTTCCATATTACCTTGCGGCACGGGTTTGAGAGCATTGCCCGAATGAATCATATTGTAGATAATTCCCCAATCGGGGAGTCCGCCCAAATTACGGTCATCAATAAACAAATCCGCTGTGAGTTTCCTATTGGGGCGTTTGGCAGGGTCTTCCTCCGGGTAGTTGGAATTGACCGCATAAAACTCCAGTCCTTTGGACTTGCAATAGTCGACAGCGTCCTGCAGGAGTTTGCCTTCGCGAACAGACCAGAGAATGAGTTGGTGGTGGTCTTCGGTTTGCAATTTCTTCAGAGTCTGAATAGCAAAGGGGATAGGTTTCCCGATATTCGGGTAGTCGTGGGTAACGATTGTTCCGTCGAAATCAACAGCGATAACCATAGGTGATATAGAATAACGGAGTGATAAAACAATAGAAAACAACAGGAATCAATAGGTTTCTTCGTTGTCTTGTTTGGGGGCAAGTTCGATTTGCACTTTGCGTGCAGTAGGCTTGGTGAAATACCAACTGATGGCGGCAATGGCAGCCACCCAAAGCATGGAACGGTAGCCTCCCATCCAGTAGAAAGCAATGATACCCAACACCATGGCATTGCTTACCACCACGATGCGAATGGCAGCATAACGGCGGTAGAGCAGCAGTTTGCGTGTCTCATCCTGCATATTCCGTATTTTGTCGCATACCCGTTTGAAGCCATACAGCCCCAGCGGAATAGTGAGAAGTGCATCAAAGATGACGATGTACTGCAACACTTTTCCTGCAACGGACATTGTGTCAATAACGGCAAGTTTCCCCTTGGAAACCAGCAGGTACATAACAACCATTGCCACGAGGGCAAGCACCATCATTCCATAGTAATACCAATTGAGTTGGCGGGCAATTTTTTGTTCCATTATGCTTTGAAATCTATCCGGTTAATAATCGAGCGACCGAGTGTAATCTCGTCGGTATATTCCAGTTCATTTCCTACCGCCACTCCTCTGGCAATCTGGCTGATTTTCGGCATTGCAGCCAATGCTGCATTCTGCAAGCGCCGGTAGATATAGAAATTAGTGGTATCCCCCTCCATTGTAGCGGGCAGGGCGAGTATGACCTCTTGTATGTTTTCCTGTTCAATGCGTGCGACCAACGAGTCTATCTCAATGTCTTTGGGTCCCACCCCATCCATAGGGGAGATAATTCCCCCCAGCACGTGATACAGTCCGGAATACTGTCCTGTATTCTCGATAGACATCACGTCCTGTACATTTTCCACCACACAGACAGTCTGCTTGTCCCTGCGGTGCGATTGGCATATAGGACAAATCTCTGTGTCGGAGATGTTGTGGCAGACACGGCAATAACGGACATCCCTTTTGAGATGTGTCAAAGCCCCTGCAAATGCCTCGACCTCTTTATCGGATTGGCTGAGCAGATGCAGCACCAGACGCAATGCAGTCCTGCGCCCCACTCCCGGCAGAGAAGCAAATTGGTTGACGGCATTTTCCAGCAATATAGACGGATACTGATTCACAGAGCGTTCACATTGAGCCTGCAAAGATACATCAAAAAAACGAGATGTGCAAATGTTATGTGTTTGCGTACGGATAAAAAATGCTTTCTATGGCGGAAGAACGATGCCATGGGGCGCAGGTCTGCTATTGGGGAGGTGATTAGCCGCACGCATATAACCGGACAAATACGAGCGATAGTATAGGGCTATTCCCGTAATATGGGTGAGTTATTACGGATTGTATGTGTTGATAATTTGCCAAAAACAGTATAAAAATGCAATAAAAAGCAGCGTGTAAGCGAAAATACAGTAATCACAATTTGCAAATATAAAGAAAAAGCAGTACCTTTGCACGATTTTAGAAAAAGCAAATCCTTATTACCCGTCGGCAGTCCGTAAATGTCTTTCATTGACCGCATACTTGACAAACTCAACTTGTCGGAGACCAAGAAAAAGGTTGTCCGGAATTTAGTGTGGGCGGTAACGGGGAAGGTGGTTACGCTGTTGGGCAGTCTATTGGTGGGCATATTTGTAGCACGCTATCTTGGTCCCGAGCAATACGGACTGATGAACTACGTGGTCAGTTATGTGGCTATATTCCAGGTATTTGCCTCTTTCGGATTGGATAATATCGAGATACGCGAAGAGGCAAAATGCAAGGGTACAGGCGAATATGGGCGAATACCTTCTGCGGAAACAAACACCATTCTCGGTACGGCTTTCGGGCTGAAACTTATTTTTGCTGTCATAACAATGGTGTTAGTCATCATCACAGCGTGGTTGTTTGAGGCGGATACATTTACCAAATGGATGATTACGTTCTACTCGCTGAGTATGATTATGCAGACATTCAGCGTCATCCGCAACTATTTCACGTCTATTGTATGGAACGAGTATATCGTCAAAACAGAGATTAGCCGCACCCTTATCGGCGCAGGTATCAAAGTTGCCTTGCTGTTGCTCCACGCCCCCTTGGTATGGTTCATTGCCGCCACACTATTCGATACCGTCCTTATTGCAGGGGGCTACCTAATCTCATACCGCAAAAAAATAGCCTCGCCACGATTGTGGATGTTTGACAAAACGACCGCCAAGTACCTTATAAGGGAAGCGTTCCCATTACTGCTCAGCGGGGCGGCTGTGGTCATCTACCAGCGCATTGACCAAGTAATGATTGGCAATATGATAGACAAAGAGGCGGTAGGTTTTTTCTCAGTTGCAACGGCGTTTGTAGGAGTTTTGATGTTTGTCCCCATTACACTAACGGATACCTATATGCCGATTATATCCAACCTATGGAACACGGATAAAGAAGCATATAAACGGCAAAACCAGCAGTTTATGAATATCACCGTTTGGGGGACGTTGTTATGCTCTATTGTGGTATGCGTATTGTCATATCCGCTGATACGATACACGTTTGGTCAGCAATATCTCCCAGCTGTTCCCATTCTGCAAGTTCTCGCATTTAAGGCGGTCAGTGTGGCATTTAGCAGTGTTGCAGGAAAAATGATTGTGGCAGAGGGTTTGCAGAAATGGGCTATCTTGCGTGACTGTACCGGTTGCATTGTGTGTATTCTGTTAAACTATTTATTTCTTCCAAGATTTGGTGTAACTGCCGCCGCTTGGATAGCCATAGCCAGTAACCTTGCTGCCGGTTATCTGTCTTCCGTTTTTATTCCTGCATACAGACATACGTTTGTTTGCCAAACTAAATGTTTGTTATTGGGTTGGAAAGATTTGACAAGAATTGTATCATTTGCCAAAATCAGAACGAAACAATGATATATTTACCCTGTGCCTATTTTTTAGGTCTGACTCTATACTTTAAGCGAAAAGAACAGCGTTGGAATATGGGCTGCGCCGCAGCCTCTATTTTGGTATTGATTTCCTTCTTTGCCATATTGGTGGATTCTTTTGATTTTTACGGACAATATGGTATCAATGAAAAAGCCTATACATTCCCTACGCTATTGCTTTTTTGTTTCCAATGGACTATTACACTATTACCCCTACACTATATCTCAAAACTAACAATAGAACCCATTCCACAAGAAAAAGAACATTTATTCCGTATATTCTTATGGGTGTTAATTGTATCTGCATGTTTAACCGTGCTGGTTATCATCAACGATGTCGTAACTATCATTTCTACCGGTGATTTTCTATCAATAAGAAACGACCATTATGAAGAAATGCAAAATCCATTTGATGATGGTAGCAGAAACTATTGGAAAGTATTTCCCGCATTGCTAGTATCTTCTTGTTTTCAAGTGCTTTCATTGCTACTAGCAATGTACATATTCAGTTTTAACACAAAAAAGACACGGTTGGGAGTTGTTATGCTTCTCATCTCTACCATAGGAATCATCAGTTCTATTCAAGTAGCAGGACGATCAGCCATTATATATTGGTGTTTTCATTTTTATCTGATCTATTCCTACTTTTACCCATACATAGACAAAACCATAAAAAGACGTATCGTTATAACGATAGGATGTATTGCAGGTATCATTTTTCTCCTATTGTTGGCTATTACATTCTCCCGATTTGATGATGGAGGGAAAAACGCCGTAGGATCTTTGGTGGGCTATGCAGGGCAACATATCAACAATTTCTGTGCAACTATTTCGTATGGCAGCAACTCTCCACATTCTTCCGAACGCATATTCCCTCTTTTCAACAAATTGGTACATCATCACTCTTTCCGCTTGGCGGATCACTATGACAATATAGAGTCTAACCTTAGCATAATTGTTCACAATTTTGATACTTTTGGGGGAGAAGTCTATTTGGACTTTGGCTGGACAGGGTATATTATATGTATGTTATGCATTATCGTAACTGGAATTATCGTTAAAAACAAATGGCATACCGTGGAGTTTTATCAGTTATTTATTTTATCTATATTCATCAATTTCTACAACTACGGATTATTTGCATGGCCTTTTATAGGACACTACACAACGAGTTCTGTCTTACTAATGCTTATCATCAGTGTGTTATTTCGTTATAAAGTCAAAGTATAGTAATGATTGTATATACCATCATAGTTACCTACAACGGGCGTCAGTGGATTGATTTCTGTTTAGGAAGTCTGCGTAAATCATCCGTAGAGACCATTCCGTTGGTTATAGACAACAACTCTACCGATAGTACCCTAATCTATATCCAAAAGCAATATCCAGAGGCTATTCTATTTCCGCAGGAGAAAAATCTCGGTTTCGGACAGGCTAACAATGTAGGATTGCGCTATGCGCTGGCACACAATGCTGATTATGTGCTTTTACTTAATCAAGATGCAGCCATTGCGCCCGATGCCATAGAAAGAATGCTTGCGCAAAGCGACGGACAATCACTACTTTCGCCTATACATATGAACGGGGACGGAACACGCCTTGACCACAATTTTCGTCAAAACACATTACTCAAAAGTTCATTGGTGATAGATGATATATTTACCGGTAATCTCAAATCCTATTACCAAATAGGCGAAGTATGTGCTGCATGTTGGCTGTTGCCTATTGCCATTATCAAAAAAGTGGGCGGATTTAACCCTTTGTTTTTGCAATATGGTGAAGATAACAATTACTATCAACGTTTGTGTTATTATAATATTTCTACTATTTTAGTACCTACTGCTTATGCCTATCATGATCGCAAAATTCAAGGAAACATTCAATCCTATAATAGCCGAATACTCTATCGACAATTACTCATTAACGCCACTAATGTCAACTTTAATTTATCACAACGTCTGCGTGCACAGTTAAGTATACTATATGTTTGCTACACACGAGATTTGCCTTTTGGCAAATATATTATAGGATTTTATCTACTCAATATTCTGCGTTTATTAAGCAAAGTTAAGTTGATTGTTCATAGTAGAAAGGTAGAAAAACATATACAGACAATATGGTTATGAGAATCCTTTATATACTTTCTTCTACCTCTACACAAGGTGGAGCAAGCAAATCATTTATGGTGATGCTTGATAGATTATGCACTATGGGAGTAGAAACCACCGTTGTATTACCCAATACGCAAGGTTTGTACCAAGAATTACAAGCAAAAAGTGTACCTGTAGTGGCATATACATACCGAATGGCTGTATATCCACCCTGTAATACTATCAAAGACTCCTTACTCTGGTTGCCACGCCTATGCGGACGTCTTGTTGTAAACCATAGAGCCACCTGCCAAGTGGAGCAACTTTGCAAACAAATACACCCCGATATTATACATACGAATGTAAGTGTAATAGACATCGGTTACCGTGCAGCCCGACACCTGCACATACCGCACGTGTGGCATATTCGCGAATATGGAGATATAGATTTTCATCTTTCTTATTACCCTACCCGTTCCTGTCAATTGCAGCGTTATCAGAGGTTCTTATCTTATACAATCTGTATTACACGAGACATACAACGCCACAACAGGCTTACAGATAACCCACATTCGAGAGTGATATATAACGGGATTCTCTCTACGCTTACCACAGAAAGTACAAACAATAAAGAACGTTTCTTTTTATTTGCGGGTCATATAGAACCTGCCAAAGGAGTATATGAATTGCTACAAGCATACGCACATTATAAACAAATCTCAACACAAATATACCCACTATACATAGCCGGTGCAGTATGCAATAACAACTATATGGTGCATCTTCAAAATTTCATAAACACGTACCATTTGAAAGAATATGTATATTTTTTAGGAGAAATAAAGAATATCCTTACTTGGGAACAGCGCGCTACAACCGTAATCATTCCTTCAATCAATGAAGGTTTCGGACGCGTAATGCCTGAAGCAATGTATAATAAGACACTCGTCATAGCCCATAATACAGCCGGCACAAAGGAACAATTAGACAATGGTGTGAAACTGACAGGCAATGAGATAGCGCTTCGCTACAATACAGAGACAGAACTCACACAACATCTTCTCACGGTGTCTTCTGTTCCTCTGGAGCAATACAGCCAAATGATAGAACGTGCCTACACCACTGTTTCCAAACTCTATACTACCGAACAAAATGCACAGCAAGTAATGCAGTTTTATAAAGATATTTTGCGGCAATGAAACAATTGCTTATCTATATAGGTCGCTTGTGGTCATATATCTGTCCACGAGGAGTAAAGCAGACTATACGAAATGTATATCGTTTCCTTTATACAGGATATTACAGTCGTTTTTTGCACACAATAGGCAAACGTTCTACCATACATCCGCCATTCACTGACTTTCAAGGTGGACAATACATATCCATAGGAGAGTATTGCACCATAGGAGAGAATGTAGAACTGACTGCATGGAATAACTATAAGGGACAGACATTCACACCGGAAATACGCATCGGAAGTGGTAGTTCTATTCGTAGGGGTTCGCATATTTCCGCTATCAATAAGATAATCATTGGTGATAACCTGCTTACTGGTCCATATGTACTTATTACAGACCATTCTCATGGTTGTAGTTGCCGCGATGAATTAGATATTCGCCCAAATGATCGCCCACTCTATTCCAAAGGTGCAGTGATTATAGGCGATAATGTATGGATTGGCGAGAAAGCCAGCATTATGCCGGGAGTAAATATTGGCGAAGGGGCTATCATTGCAGCGAACAGCGTAGTAACACACGATATTCCCGCCTACTCCGTTGCCGCAGGTTGTCCTGCAAAAGTGATAAAGATAATGGAATAATAAATAAGTGTTATGGACTGCCATTTCAAAAAATATAGCGATACATATTGCAATAGTTCGTTAAAAATCGAGT